>JAHFVB010000094.1:10389-11751 GCA_023264755.1 Mycobacterium sp.
AGTTGGCGTCGGATGATCAGGATGCCCGCCGTGGTCGCGATGACGAGGGCGACGAGGCCGACGACGCAGAACACCCCGACCACCCACAGCAAGGTCCGATCGACGTCGACCATCGGTAGGCCGGTCACGATGGTTTCGCCGCCACGTCGCGCGTGCAACCCGATGAGTCGATAACGACCCAGGCCGTCGAGGTCGACGGTGTGCGGGATCCGATTCGGTGTCACCGAGGCGATCTGGTCCTGCGCCCTGGGGCTGAGCGTCGACCGGCCACCGTCGGTGGTGATGACCCCGGCGTCGACGTCGCCGTTGCGCAGCACGACGGCCCCAACGGTGCGAGTGGCCTGCCCCGGCGCGTTGAGGAACCCGGGTCCCGGACCGGCCTCCGGATCGAAGCGCTGGTCGGCGGGGAAGTCCGGGGGACGCGGCAGCCCCGGTGGGGGCGGCAGGTCGAAGATCGCCGCCGAGCGCCGGCCCGCCTCGAGCAGTTGAGTGTCGAGCTGGTGCATCAGGAAGCGCTTCAGCGCGAACTCGGTCGCGATCCCGATGCCGGCACAGACCACGGCCAGCAGCACTACCTGGGTGACGAGCAACCGCACCCGCAACGACCAGGTGCGGGGTGCCCAGAACTGCGTGCCGCGTGGGGCGCTCACCCGTTCGCCTCAGCGCGCGGGCTTGAGCACATACCCTGCGCCTCGCAACGTGTGGATCATCGGTTCCCGCCCGCTGTCGATCTTCTTGCGCAGATACGACACGTAGAGTTCGACGATGTTCGACCGGCCGCCGAAGTCATAGCTCCACACGCGGTCGAGGATCTGCGCCTTGGACAACACCCGCTTGGCGTTGCGCATCATGAAGCGCAGCAGCTCGAACTCGGTGGCCGTCAACGTGATCGGTTCGCCCGCACGCGTCACCTCGTGACTGTCCTCGTCGAGCACCAAGTCCCCGACCACCAGCTGGGCCCCGCCCGCCTCGTCGGCGACGCCGACGCGGCGCAGCAGCGCCCGCAGCCGCAGCACGACCTCTTCGAGGCTGAACGGCTTGGTGACGTAGTCGTCACCGCCCGCGGTCAACCCGGCGATGCGGTCCTCGACCGAATCCTTGGCCGTCAGCAGCAGCAGGGGCAGCCCGGGGATCTGTTGGCGCAATTCGTGCAGCACGTCGAGACCGCTCATGTCGGGCAACATCACGTCGAGCACCACGACATCCGGTGGATTCTCGCGCGCCGCCGCGATGGCCGACGCGCCGTCCCCGGCCGTCGTGATGTCCCAGCCCTCGTAGCGCAGCGCCATGGAGACCAACTCGGCGAGTACCGGTTCATCGTCCACGACCAGCACGTTTATCGGCTTACCATCGGCGCGCCGC
>JAHFVB010000483.1 GCA_023264755.1 Mycobacterium sp.
CGCCGTGAAGCGACTTCGAGCCGCCAAGACCAGGCTCGCCCCATTCGTCCCTGGACCGGTTCGCGAGCAGCTCGTGCTGGCCATGCTGGTCGACACCATCACCGCTGCCCTCGCGGTGCCGATGGTGAAGTCCATCACCATCGTCACCCCTGACGACCGGGCCGCCGAAGCCGCCGGCGCCCTGGGGGCCCAGGTGCTGGTGGACCCCACGCCCGAGGGGCACTCCGATCCGTTGAACAGCGCACTCCGCGCCGCCGAAATCGCCATCGGGGCTCGGCATGCGGGCGTCGGCGTCCTCCAGGGTGACCTGCCCGCGCTCCAACCGCGCGAATTGGCGCGTGCGCTCGCGGTCGAGTGCGCGCACCAGCGCAGCTTCGTCGGCGACCGGCACGGCAGCGGCACGGCGGCCCTGTTCGCCTTCGGCACCGCGCTCGAGCCCGACTTCGGGCTCGATTCGGCTCGGCGACACCGAGATTCGGGGGCGTTCGAGTTGATCGGCGATTGGCCGGGATTCCGTTGCGACATCGACACTCCCGAGGATTTGGCCGTCGCGCTGGAACTCGGTGTGGGCACTTCGACCAAGCGCGTCGCCGCCGAACTGGAGTTCCCCAGCTTCGGCCGTTGATCCGGGTTGCGTAGTCGCGAACCCGACGGATGAGGGATGATCTGACCCGTGACCGAAGCCGAGACTCGACCGACCGAATCGGACTGGACGACGTCCGACGCACCGGAAGCACCGCCCGCTGCGACCGGGGACCAGAGCAACCCCGCTGGACTCGACCGAGCCCTGCCCGACGATCGCTACCTGAACAGGGAATTGAGCTGGCTGGACTTCAACTCCCGGGTGCTGGCCTTGGCGGCGGACCCCTCGCTGCCACTGCTCGAACGCGCGAAGTTCCTGGCGATCTTCTCGTCGAATCTCGACGAGTTCTACATGGTCCGCGTGGCCGGGCTCAAACGCCGCGACGAGATGGGCCTGTCCGTTCGCTCGGCGGACGGTCTTTCGCCCCGCGAACAGTTGCGCCGCATCGGCGAGCGCACTCAGCAGATTGCCAGCAGGCATGCGCGGGAGTTCATGGAGTCGATCCGCCCCGCGCTGGCCGACGAGGGCATCATCGTGGTGACCTGGGCCCAGCTCGACGACGACGAACGCGGGCGGCTGTCGACCTACTTTCACGAACAGGTCTTTCCGGTACTCACCCCGCTCGCCGTCGACCCGGCCCACCCCTTCCCCTTCGTCAGTGGGCTCAGCCTGAACCTGGCGATCACCGTCCGCCAACCCGAGGACGGCACCCAGCACTTCGCCCGCGTGAAGGTGCCCGACAACGTCGACCGGTTCGTCGAACTCGGGCCGCGTGAGGGGGGCGCTGCCATTCGGTTCCTGCCGATGGAGGAACTGATCGCGGCCTTCCTCTCCGTGCTGTTCCCCGGCATGGAGGTCGTCGAGCATCACGCCTTCCGGATCACCCGCAACGCGGACTTCCAGGTTGAAGAGGACCGCGACGAGGATCTGCTGCAGGCGCTGGAACGCGAGCTGGCCCGGCGCCGCTTCGGTTCTCCGGTTCGGCTCGAGGTCGCCGACGACATGACCGAGAACATGCTCGAGTTGTTGTTGCGCGAGCTCGACGTCCATCCCGGCGACGTCATCGAGGTACCGGGGCTGCTGGATCTGTCGTCACTGTGGCAGATCTACGGCGTCGACCGGCCGGACCTGAAGGATCCGCCGTTCGTCCCGGCCACGCCGCCGGCCTTCGGCGAGCGGGAAACGCCCAAGAGCATCTTCGCGACGCTTCGCGACGGAGACGTGCTCGTTCACCACCCTTACGACTCGTTCTCGACGACCGTGCAGCGGTTCATCGAGCAGGCCGCGGCGGATCCAAACGTCTTGGCGATCAAGCAGACCCTGTACCGGACGTCGGGCGACTCACCCATCGTCAACGCACTGATCGACGCCGCCGAAGCGGGCGAGCAGCTCGTCGCGCTGGTCGAGATCAAGGCGCGGTTCGACGAGCAGGCCAACATCAAGTGGGCGCGCGCGTTGGAACAGGCCGGCGTGCACGTGGTGTACGGCTTGATCGGGCTGAAGACACACTGCAAGACCTGCCTGGTGGTCCGCCGCGAAGGGTCGACGATCCGGCGCTACTGCCACATCGGCACGGGCAACTACAACCCGAAAACCGCTCGGCTGTACGAAGACGTCGGGTTGCTCACCGCGTCGCCTGACATCGGCGCCGACCTCACCGATCTCTTCAACTCGCTGACCGGCTACTCGCGCAAGGTGTCCTACCGCAACCTCCTGGTCGCGCCGTATGGCGTTCGCCGGGGAATCATCGAGCGCATCGACCGGGAGATCGCGGCGCATCGCGACGGCGCCGAGGGTCGAATTCGACTGAAGGCCAACGCCCTGGTCGACGAGCAGGTCATCGACGCGCTGTACCGGGCGTCGCAGTCCGGGGTGAAGGTCGAGGTGGTGGTCCGTGGGATCTGCGCGCTACGCCCGGGGGCCGCGGAATTCTCCGAGAACGTCACGGTGCGCTCGATTCTGGGGCGTTTCCTGGAACACTCGCGAATTATTCACTTCGGCGCCATCAACGAGTTCTGGATCGGAAGCGCCGACATGATGCATCGTAATCTCGACCGCCGCGTCGAGGTGATGGCACAGGTCAAGGATCGCCGGTTGACCGAACAACTGAACGACGTGTTCGAGTCGGCGATGGATCCGGCTACCAGGTGTTGGGAGCTGGGGCCCGACGGGCACTGGACGGCATCACCTCAGGAAGGGCAGACCGTGCACGATCACCAGGTGTCGATGATGGAACGTCACCGGCATCCGTGACCGCACCGGCCGGGCTTTTACCGGCGGGCGCACGGCACCCCACCTTCGGTGCGTTGCGCGCACCCACTCAAATCAGCCATAGGAGTTGACGTGTCAAAGAAGCCTCCCAGCACGACGGCTGCGGCGATCTTCGCCGCGGGCGCGGTGTTGTGGCGGATCGACGACACCAACCCCAGTGCCGCCGGACCGCTGGTGGCCGTCGTCCATCGGCCTCGTTACGACGACTGGTCGTTGCCCAAGGGCAAGGTCGATCCCGGTGAGACCGAACCCGTCACCGCGGTGCGCGAAATCGAAGAGGAGACGGGTTTCGCCGCCGAGTTGGGCCGCCGCCTCGCCTCGGTGAGCTATCCGGTCGAGTTCGGCACCAAGAAGGTGCGCTATTGGGCGGCCCGGGCCATCGGCGGCGAGTTCACGCCCAATTCCGAGGTCGACGAACTGCTTTGGCTGCCGGCCGAGAAGGCGATGAAGCGGCTGCAATACCCGGACGACCGGAAGGTGCTGCGGCGCTTCGCCAGCCACCCGCCCGACACTCGCTCGCTGATGATCGTCCGCCACGGCACGGCAGGTAGCCGGGCCCGCTACAAGGGTGACGACGTGACGCGCCCGCTCGACAAGCGCGGTCGGGCACAAGCCGAATCCCTGGTGGGTCAGCTGCTGGCGTTCGGTGCGACATCGGTGCACGCCGCCTCCAGAGTGCGCTGCGTTCAGACGGTCGAACCACTCGCCGAGGAGTTGGGCGTCGCCATCGGCGACGAGCCGACGCTCACCGAGGAGGCCTACGCCGGCGACCGACGCGCCGCCCGGTATCGCATGCTGGACATCGCGAAGGCCGATGGCACCCCGGTGGTCTGCACTCAGGGCAAGGTGATTCCCGACCTCGTCGCCTGGTGGTGCGAGCGTGATGGGGTGCGGCCCGACAAGTCTCGCAACCGCAAGGGCAGCACGTGGGTCTTGTCGCTGCACGACGGCAAGCTGTTGGCCGCCGATCACATCGCCAGTCCCCTGGCCCTCAGCTAGCCAGTCCCACTTCGCGCACAGACACGCCGTGGATCACATGTGATCCACGGCGTGTCTTGTACCGGAACTGATTCCAGTGCGGACGACTACTTGCGGCCGCGCTTGGCCGGAGCCTTCTTGGCCACGGGGGCCTTCTTGGCCGGAGCCTTGGTGGCGGCCTTCTTGGCGACGGGCGCCTTCTTGGCGGCGACCGGAGCCTTCTT
>JAHFVB010000484.1 GCA_023264755.1 Mycobacterium sp.
CGTCGGCCGCTTCGACGCGTTCGAGCGCGCGCTCGAACCACGCCTGCGATTCGACCGTCAGGCCCCGATGGGCGGTGACTTCTGCGAGTTCCAACGTGATGGCGACATCGCCGGGCTTCATCTCGAGCGCCTCGGTCAGCAGCGCTTCGGCCAGGGTGAGGGCGCCCAGCGTCACGGCGTGTTGGGAGGCTCGAACCAGTAGCCCCGCGGCGGCTTCCCGGTCACCCGCGGCAAGGAGGTGCCTGGCCGCTTCGCCCGCGAGTTCGGGCTCTCCGACTTCGTCGAGCGACGTTGCGGCGCTCAGGTGGAGGCGAGTCCGAAGCGGCTCGGATATGTCGGCGTAGTACGCCTCGCGCAGTAGGGCGTGGCGAAAGTCGAGCGCCCCCTCGGTGAGCTGCACCAAGCCGGCGTCGTTGGCTTCCTCGAACGCCTCCTCGAAACCGGCCGGCTCGCAGCCCTTTCGGCGGCGAAGCTCGTCGACGCTCAGCGGGCGCCCCGCGACGGCCAGGGTTGCGCATAGGGTCGCCGCTGGCACGGACAGGTGCGCCGAGGCCGCGCGTACCGTCGCGCGCAGTCCGTGGGGTAGCGACGGCTCACCGCGGGCGAGCGTGCGCGCGGCCTCGACGGCGAGCAGGGCATTTCCGTCGGCCGCGGCGATCACTTGTCGGACTGCCGCGTGTCCCAGCGGGCCGACGGTTTGCGCTAACCGCGAAATCGACTCGTCGCCAAGGGGTTCCAGGCCGAGCTGCACCGCCAGCGAGCCGGATCGTTGAGCCGTCTGCTCGGCTTGGGCGAGCGCGGCGGGCAACGGTCGATTGCGCCGGGTCCACACCAGCAGGACGGGCAGGGTGCGCACGCGGCGCGCCGCGCGGGCCAGAATCGCCGCGCTTGCGTCGTCACACCAATGCATGTCCTCGAGGATCAACAGCAGCGGGGTCCGGCCTGCCGCGAACTCCACCAGGTCGAGCAGGCCTTCGCTGAGCCGCGCTTGTTCGAAGTCGGGTGGGCCGGGCGCACTGGGTTGCAGTTGAACCGGTAGTAGCGGGGCGATGGCGGACGTGAAGGGTTGTTCGGGTGGCGCACCGCCGATGCCGCGCAGCACGGCGCCCGCCAGTTCGGTCCAGGGCCAGTACGGCGTGCAGACGATGGGTGAGGTGGTGCCGATCGCGGTCAGCGCCCCTGAGCGACCGGCGAACTCGGCAAGCTCGCTGACCAGTCGCGTCTTGCCGATGCCAGGCTCGCCGGTGACGACGGCGAGTGCGCCTGCGCCGGCCCGGGCGGACTGCCAAACTCTTTCGAGCATCGCCAGCTCGTTGTCACGGCCGATCAGCGGGGTGCGACGGACGCGGGGGCTAGGACCGCCGGAGGGCACCGAGGGCGTTCGCGGCACCTGAGTGTGTCGGCGGGTCCGGATGGTTTCGGCCAACCGCCAGGTCTCCTCGGAGGGGGCGATCCCGAGTTCGCGACGCAGTCGCTCGACGAAGCGCGTGTAGACACCTAGTGCCACGGAGCTGTCGCCGACCTCGTCGTGGCGACTCATCAACTTCCGCGCCGAAGACTCCGAAAGAGGGTTCAGTGCCATGGCCTTTCGGGCCCGTGCGATCGCCAATTCGTGATCGTCTTGGGCGGCGGCGCGGTCCGAACTAGCGGTCAGCAGCGCGACGAGTCGGTCGCGATGAGCCTCGCGCGCCAACAATGCCCATTCGTCGTCGACACCGGCAAGCAGCTCACCCCTGTGCAGTGCCAGTGCGTCGTCGAGTCGATCGGCGTCGACGAGTCGATCGAACAACTGCAGATCGGTCGACACGTTGCGCAATCCGATACGGCTGCGGTTGGCCTCGAGCACTGCGTCCGCATGCTCGCCCAGTACCTGGCGAAGTGACCACAACGCACTGCGCACACTGTTGCGTGCGCTGGTATCGGGCACGTCCGGCCACAGTGCCGAGGCCAGTTCTGAGCGGGGCCGCGGGCCGGGGTGCAGGGCGAGCCAGCCGAGCAAGGCCACTGCGCGCAAACTCGACGGCAGCTCGACCGCGGCACCGGCGAGTTCGATGGCAGGCTCACCCAGCACCCGGATGGTGGCGTGAGCGCTCGTTTCGCCATTGGCCATTCGCATCTCCCCCCGTAGGAATGCGCAGGTGGATGGTACCGCTGACACTCCGCGGATGCGGCGACATTGATTGACGGTTGATTGACGGTCGCTCAACGGCCGGTCTTGCACAGTGGCGACAGCCCAGCAGTCAGATCCAGGAGGCCCGCCAATGACCACGTACCCGGCCGTGACTCGACCGCTTAGACGCCAACCGACTTCGGCTCGACCATGGTGACGGTGAGCGGCTCCACGGTCAGCGCCGCTGCACCGGAGGACGTCTGGCTGACGTTGTGCGACCCGCTGCGATTCGGGAAGTCGTGGACGGGGCTCACGCCGGCGCTGTACGGCGATGCCGGGGAGTGCACCACCTATTCGTGCACGGTCTCCGACCGTGTCTTCCGGTGGCAGCTGGCACCGACCCGTGGCGGGACCAAGGTGACGGTGTACGTGAACATTCCAGATGGCGAGCTGCCGGGAGATACCCAGGACGTCACGTCGTCCTTGCGGTGGCTTGCCGAGGTGGTGGCCGTGGCCGCGGAACGCAGAACCGAAGCCCGTTCCGCGAAGCGCGTCCCACCGCGGCCACTGCGCAAGGTCGGCCTGGAGCCGTGTTGACCATGGCGGCCCGGCGGCGCCCACCTCGAGACGCATTGGGCTGTCCCAGTGACCGACACGTCTGCCGGTCATGTGGCCGGCGACTTCGCCGCGGCGCGCGGTTCTGCGACGGCTGCGGCGTGCGGTTGGACATCGGGAGCTGGCCGGCCGAGCATGCGGACGTGACGGTGATGTTCGCCGACGTGGTCGGATCCATGCAGTTGGCGGCCGCGATGGGACCAGATCGGTTCTGGGACGTGATCGTCGAGATAGTCCGGCGGTGCACGGCGGTGCTTCACGAACACGGTGCAGTTCTGGACGCGTTCACCGGCGACGGGGTGATGGCCGTCTTCGGAGCCCCCGTCGTGTCGGAACACCACGCCTTTCGTGCATGTCTGGCCGCACTCGACATTCAACGTGAAGTCCGGCGGTTCGCCGAGGAGGTCGAACGGGTGGACGGTCGCCCGCTGCGATTGCGGGTGGGACTGAACTCGGGACGAGTGCTCTTCGGCGCTATTGGGGCGGCCGCCGTCGGCCATAACGCAATCGGCGAGGACGTCGGGTTCGCCCAGCGAATGGAGTCGGTGGCTCCGCCGGGCGGAGTGCTGGTCAGCGAGTCCACGGCACGGCTGGTGGACGGTGTAGCCGTCTTGGGCCCCTTCGAGATGGTGCACGTCAAGGGCGTCGACGCGCCTGTGCCAGCGCGGCGGCTGTTGGCGGTGGAACGGCCCGCCCCTGCCCATCCGACTAGCTATGGTTGGACGGTCGCGTATCGAAGGGCCAGGCCATGATCGCGTTCGAAGGCAAGGGCGTGCTGGTGACTGGCGCCGCGTCCGGTATCGGTCAGGCCACGGTCCAGCGGTTGCTCGATGAGGGCGCCCGCGTCGTGGGCGTCGATCTTGGGGGCGACGCCCCGGAGGTCGGCTACCCCGAGCGGTTCACCTACCTGAACGTCGACGTGCGCGATGCCGAGGCAGTCGAAGCAGCAGTCGCCGCGGTGGTGGGTGCTGCGGGACGCCTCGACGGGGTCGTGCACGCGGCCGGGGTGGCTGGCGGTGGCCCAGTCCATCTGCTGCCCGACGGTGAATGGGACAGGGTCTTGGGCGTCAATCTCAAGGGCACCTTCGTGGTGTCGCGGGCGGCGCTGGCCCAGATGGTGAACCAGGAGCGGGTCGACGGTGAGCGCGGTGCAATCGTGAATCTGGCCAGCATCGAGGGGCTCGAGGGCACGGCGGGTGGCAGCGCGTACAACGCCTCGAAGGGTGGTGTGGTGCTACTGACCAAGAACATCGCAATCGACTATGGGCCCAGTGGAATTCGTGCCAATGCCATCTGCCCTGGGTTCATTCGGACCCCGATGTTCGACTCG
>JAHFVB010000485.1 GCA_023264755.1 Mycobacterium sp.
CCGCGAATTGGACGAGGCGTCTAACCGGTTGGCGCACGTATTGGTCGAGGAAGGGGCGGCCCCGGGGCAGCGGGTCGCACTGTTGTGCTCACGCTCGGCCGAGGCCATCGTGGCGATACTCGCGGTGCTGAAGACCGGAGCGGCGTACGTACCGATCGATCCGGCGGCGCCGGAGGCGCGACTGCAGTTCATGGTCGGCGACTCGGCACCGATCGCGGCAGTCACCACGGCCGAACTACGCTCGCGGCTTGCTGGTTTCGAACTGTCGATCGTCGAGCTGAACAGCCCGCGCGTCGACAGCGCCTCGATCACGGCGCTGGCCGCGCCGGCCGCCGACGACATTGCCTACATCATCTACACCTCGGGAACCAGCGGTGTTCCCAAGGGCGTCGCCATCACGCACCGCAACGTCACCGAGCTGCTGCGGTCCCTGGAAACGGACATGGAACTGCGGCAACAGGTTTGGTCGCAGTGGCACTCCCTGGCCTTCGACGTGTCGGTGTGCGAGATCTGGGGCGCACTGCTGTACGGCGGACGGCTGGTGGTGGTGTCCGAGTCGGTGGCCCGGTCACCGGAAGACTTCCACGCCTTGCTGATCGACGAACGCGTCAGCGTGTTGAGCCAGACCCCCTCGGCGTTCTACGCGCTGCAGGCCGCAGATGCCCTGCTATTCGAGCTGGGCAGGCACCTGCAGCTGCAGGCGGTGGTGTTCGCCGGGGAAGCCCTTGAGACGCAGCGGCTCAAGCCCTGGCTGGCCAACCACCCGGACGCCCCTCGACTGCTCAACCTCTACGGCACCACCGAGACGACGGTGCACGCGTCCTTCCGCGAAATCGTGGCGGCCGACGTCGATTCCAGCGCCAGCCCCGTCGGGGTGCCGCTGGACCACCTCGCCTTCTTCGTGCTCGACGGCTGGTTGCGCCCGGTACCTCCCGGTGTGGTCGGTGACCTGTACGTGGCGGGTACCAGCGTGGGAATCGGGTACGTGGGTCGCTCCGGATTGACGGCCTCGCGGTTCGTGGCCTGCCCGTTCGGCGGGCCGGGGGCGCGGATGTACCGCACCGGCGACCTGGTCGCCTGGGGTGTCGACGGCCAGCTGGAATATCTGGGTCGGGCCGACGAGCAGGTCAAGATCCGCGGCTATCGCATCGAACTCGGCGAGGTGCAGGCCGCGCTGGCAGGTTGCGCCGGGGTGACGCAGGCAGTGGTGATCGCCAGGGAGGACCGCCCCGGCGACAAGCGGCTGGTGGGATATGTCACAGGCACCGCCGACCCGGCCACGATCCGCGCGGCGGTGGCAGAGCGGCTGCCGGCCTACATGGTCCCCAGCGCGATCGTGGTGCTGCCCGCGTTCCCGTTGACCGTCAACGGCAAGCTCGACAAACGCGCCCTGCCCGCCCCCGAATACGTGGGCGCCGACGATTACCGCGCCCCGACCACCGCGGTCGAAGAAGTGTTGGCCGGCATCTACGCCCAGGTCCTGGGACTGGAGCGGGTCGGTGTCGACGACTCGTTCTTCGAGCTCGGCGGCGACAGCATCCTGTCGATGCAGGTCGCCTCGCAGGCGCGCGCGGCCGGGGTGTTGTGCCGGCCGCGGGACGTGTTCGTCGAGCAGACCGTCGCCCGGCTGGCGGCGGTCGTCAAGGTGGCCGACGGCGACGTCGTCGTGGACGAGGGCCTCGGCACGGTGGTGGCCACGCCGATCATGCGGTGGTTGAGCGAGGTCGACGGCCCGGTCGGGCAGTTCAACCAGACCGTGGTGGTGCGGGCCCCGGCCGGGGTCGCCGCGACCGATGTGACGGTGCTGCTGCAGGCGCTGCTGGATCGGCATGCGACGTTGCGGCTGCAGGTCAGCGACCACGGCAGCGACGAGTGGTCGTTGACGGTGCCCGAGGTCGGCGCGGTCGACGCCGCGGCCTGTGTGCAGACCGTCGACGTACTGACCGACGAGGCGTTGGTGGCGGCCCGGTCCGGATTGGATCCGGCGGGGGCGATGCTGCGGGCGGTCTGGGCCGACCAGACCGGTGAGTTGGCGTTGGTGGTTCACCACCTGGCCGTCGACGGGGTGTCGTGGCGAATCCTGTTGGAGGACTTGAACATCGCGTGGGTGCAACACCGCGGTGGGCAGCCGATCGTGCTGCCGGCCGGGGGCACGTCGTTCGCGCGGTGGTCGGCGTTGCTGGCCGAGCACGCCAGGGATCCGGAAGTGGTGGCCCAGGCCGAAGCCTGGCGCGAGGTGGCGTCCACCCCGCCGGTGCTACCGGCGGTGCAACCGGCGCTGGACACGTTCGCCACGGCCGGGCACCTGTCGGTGGAGCTGGACGACAAGACCACCCGGGCGTTGCTCGGTGAAGTCCCCGCGGCCTTCCACGCCGGGGTGCAAGACATCTTGCTGATCGCCTTCGGGCTGGCCTGCGCGGAGTTCCTGGGCACCGGCGCGGCGCCCGTCGGCATCGACGTGGAGGGCCACGGCCGCCAAGAAGAGTTGGCCGACGACGTCGACCTCTCGCGCACGGTGGGCTGGTTCACCAGCAAGTACCCCGTCGCCCTTGCCGTCGGCGGACTGGATTGGACGCAGGTCGTCGCCGGTGACGCCAGGCTCGCGGACCTGGTCAAGATCGGCAAGGAACAGCTTCGCGTCCTGCCCGACGACCTGGCCTACGGGGTGCTGCGCTACTTGAATCCCGACGTCGAGTTGGGCGGGGCCGACCCCACCGTCGGGTTCAACTACCTGGGCCGGCTCGGCGGCCCCACCACCGAACTGCCCGACGACGCATGGCGCTTGCCCGAAGCCGGGTTGTCGTTCGCCAACGCGGCGTCGGCGGTGCCCATGCCGTTGATGCACACCGTCGAACTCAACGCCGGCACCGTGGACACCGACGCCGGCCCGCACCTGCACGCCGACTGGACGTGGGCGCCGTCGGCCCTGGACCAGACCCAGGTCGGCCGGCTGAGCCAGCTGTGGTTCGAAGCGCTGCAAGGGATTTGCGCGGCCGTCAGCGCCGGCGGCGGCGGACTGACCCCGTCGGACATCATGCCCGCCCGGCTGACCCAGCAGCAGCTCGACGAGCTCGGGCGGCAATACCAAATCGCCGACGTCCTGCCGCTGACCCCGCTACAGCAGGGCCTGCTGTTCCACTCCGGTGCCGCACAGACTTCCGGCGACGACGTCTACGCGGTCCAGCTGGACCTCACGGTGGCCGGTCCACTGGACGCCGACCGGCTGCGCGACGCGGTGCGCGCGGCGGTGACCCGCCACCCCAATCTGGCGGCCCAATTCTGCGACCGCTACGACCAGCCCGTCCAAATCCTGCCGGCCCACCCCGAAACCCCATGGCGATTCGTCGAACTCGACGCTCAAGGCGACGGATTCGAGCGGCAGCTGGCTCAGCTATGCGCCGACGAACGCGCCGCGGTCTACGACCTGGCCAACACCGCGGCCTTCCGAGTCGCGTTGGTGCGCACGGCGCCGGACACACACCGGTTCGTGCTGACCAATCACCACATCGTGATCGACGGTTGGTCGCTGCCGCTCCTGCTGCAGGAGATCTTCGCCAGCTACTACGGCCACCGGCTGCCCGCCGCTGCGCCGTACCGCAACTTCGTCAGCTGGCTGGCCGGCCGTGACCTCGAGGCCGCCCGCGCGGCGTGGCGTGAAGTGCTCGACGGATTCGAGACGCCCACCCTGGTGGGGGCGGCCACCAGGGCCACGTCGGGGCGGCGCGGCACGGCATCGGTCCAGGTGTCCGAAGAGCTCACTCAGGCGCTCGGCGAACTGGCCCGCACCCACCACACCACCGTCAACACCGTGCTGCAGGCCGCCTGGGCGCGGTTGCTGGTGTGGCTGACCGGCCAGGACGACGTCGCCTTCGGCACCGTGGTCTCGGGCCGGCCGGACGACGTAGCCGGCTCGGACTCGATGGTGGGTCTGTTGATCAACACCGTGCCGGTACGGGCTCAAATCACCGCCGACACCACGACCACGGACCTGCTCGAACACCTCCAGAGCGCCCACAACCTCACCCTCGAGCACCAACACCTGGCGCTCAGCG
>JAHFVB010000486.1:0-3639 GCA_023264755.1 Mycobacterium sp.
TCACCTCGACCCGTAGTTCGGGCCCCTCGAACGCGGTGACGGTACGCAGCCAGTTGATTCGGACGCCTTCGTGCTCGGCGTCCTCGGCTTCTTCGGCGTGGGCGGGCATCTGCTCGCGGGTGCGGCGGTAGACGATGACCGTGTCCTCGGCGCCCAGGCGACGGGCGACTCGGGCGGCGTCCATCGCGGTGTTGCCGCCCCCGTAGACGGCGACGTGCCGCCCGAGTGCCGGGGTGGCGCCGTCGGCGACGTCGTGTAGGAACGACACCGCATCCACCATCGGGCCCGCGTCCCGAGCCGGGAGGTCGACCCGCTTGGCGAGCTGTGCGCCGACCGCGACGAATACCGCGTCGAAGCCGCCTTCGGCCCGCTCGGCGGCGAGATCGCTGACCCGGTGATCACGCGTCAACTGCACGCCCAGCGCCGCAACCCGATTCAGCTCGGCGGTGAGCACGTCGCGGGGCAGCCGATAGCTGGGAATGCCGTACCGCATCATGCCGCCGGGAGCCGAGCCCGCGTCGCGGACCTCGACGTGGTGGCCAAGCCTCGCCAGGTGGTAGGCGGCGGACAGTCCGCTCGGGCCCGCGCCGATGACGAGGATGCGCCTACCCGTCGGGGCGGGCGGGGCGGGGAACGTCCAACCGCGCTCCCTGGCGAGGTCGCCGAGGAACCGCTCGACGGAGTGGATCGACACCGCGCTGTCGAGTTCTGCTCGGTTGCAGACACTTTCGCAGGGGTGGTAGCACACTCGTCCGTGGATTGCGGCGAACGGGTTGTCCGTGACGAGCTGCCGCCAGGCCGCTTCGTACCGGGCGGCAGTGGCGTGGGCCAGCCAGGCCTGGATGTTCTCGCCCGCCGGGCATCCGGCATTGCACGGCGGCAGCAGGTCGACGTAAACGGGCCTGCGCGCCCGGACCGGCCCGGCGCGCGAGTGGCCGTGGGCCAGGTCGGCGAGCGGGGTGACGTCGCCATCGTTACCAGTCATGGTCAACCCGGGAAGCGGACGGTGGTGCCGGGCATCAGCTGTACCACCCGGCCGTGGCATTCCACTTCGATCCCGGGGGCGTCGCGCGGATCGACGCTGATGATGACGCCCTTGCCGCTGACCCGCAGGTGCAGGTGCAGCCCCCGGTAGTGGATCGGGATCGCCAGCACCCCAAGCTCTTCCGGCCAGTGGGGCGACAAGATGATCCGATTCGACCGGGTCTCCAATCCGGTGAAGCAGCGCTGCATCAGGTCCACGGTGCCCGCCATCGCCGCCAGGTGAATGCCCTCCGACGTGGTGCCGCCCTGGATGTCGGCGACGTCCGACTTCAACGCTTGCTGGAAGAACTCCATCGCGCGGTCCCGGTTGGCCCTGGCCAGCACCCACGTGTGAACGACGCCGCTGAGCGTCGACCCGTGCGAGGTGCGGGCCAGGTAGTAGTCCACCATGTTCGGCACCTGATCGGTGGCGAAGTGATACCCGAGCCGGGCGAGCAGCTCGTGCAGTTCGGTGGCCGACATCAGATACAGCAGCATCAGTACGTCGGCTTGCTTGGAGGCCCGGTAGCGGTTGACGTCGTCCTGTTCGGCTTCCAGGATGCGGTCCAGCCGTTGGATGTTGCCGTACTGCCTGCGCAGTCGGTCCCAATCCAGTTCGGCCAGTTGGTCGTAGCCCTCGAACTGACTGATCACCCCGTCGTGGAACGGGACGTACATGCGCCTGCTGACCTCTTCCCAGTGGGCCAGCTCGGCGCTGCTGAGGCCGAGGCTGTCCATCAGGTCCAGCCGGTTCGGCAGTGGCAGCAGATTCAGCGCCTCGAAGGCACGCATGATCACCCATACCGCCATGACGTTGGTGTAGGCGTTGTTGTCGATTCCGTCGTACGGGGCGTCCGGATAGCCGGAGTGGAACTCGTCGGGACCGATGACGCCGCGGATGCCGAAGCGCTGGCGATGCTCGTCGTAGGTGGTGAGGCTGACGAAGAAGCGGGCGATCTCGGCCAACAGCTCCGTCCCGTAGTCGATGAGATAGGCGAGGTCGCCGGTGACCTGGTAGAACTTCCACGCGCTGTACGCCACGGCGATGCCGATGTGGTGAGCCCGGGCGCTGGCGTCGGGATTCCAGTTCCCGCTGCGTGGATTCAGATGCAGCAGTTGGCTTTCCTCCCGCCCGTCGCTACCGGACTGCCACGGGAACATGGCACCGGAGTACCCGGCTGCCTTGGCAGCCTGCCGGGCCTCGTCCAGCCGCCGGTAGCGGTACCTCAGCAGCGACCGGGTGACCATCGGCAGCCGCAGATTCAGGACGGGGAAGATGAACAGCTCGTCCCAGAAGATGTGCCCGCGATAGGCCTCCCCGTGCAGGCCGCGGGCCGGCACCCCGGCGTCGAGTTCGTCGGTGTTCGGCGACACCGTCTGCAGCAGGTGTAGCAGGTGCAGGCGCAGAATCCGGACTTCGTCGGTGAAGCCGTCGAATTCGACGGACAACCGCTCCCAGAGCCGGATCCACTCCACGCGATGTCCGTCGAGCAGTTCGGCGAACCGCCCGAGTCGATTGATGCCACGTTCGGCGTCGACGGCGGGCTCGGAGGCCGCCACGTCCCGGCTGGTGTGGATGGTCACCACCTTCTCGAGCGTCACCGAGTCGCCGACCGACATCGCCACTTCGATGTCGTGCCCGAGTTCGGAGCCCTGCTCGACCAATCGGAAGGCGGCGGGGACGGGTATTCCATCGCGGTACACCGTGTGGCGGGCGGCCACGGCGATGCGGATGTGCGACTGGTTGGTCCGAACCGCGAGCAGTACCGAGTCGTCGCCGAGCGCACGCTTGTCGACGCACTCGAGGTGCGCGCCGGAGAGGTCTCGGTACCGCTCCACCAGTGAGTTGCTCACGTTGCCGTCCAGGGTGGACCGAAGCTCGATGGTGCCCGACCAGTTCTCGGCGACGATCGTCGTCTCCAGCGCGCCGACGTGGGCCAGGTGCATGGCGACGAACCGGCGCTGAGTCAGCGTGCACGTTTGGCCGGCGGCGTCGGTGAAGCGCACGGTCCGCGTCAGCACCGCGCCGCGCAGGTCGAGTGTCTGCCGGTAGGACGACACGTCGACGGTGTCCAGGTCGAACCAAGCGCCGCCGTTGATCCGGAAGGTCAGCGCGAGCCAGTTCGGCAGATTGACCAAGCTCTCGTTGGCTATCTCGGCGCCCGCCACGTTGTCGACCAGCCGGTTGTAGACCCCGGCGGCGTAGGTGCCCGGATAGTGCACCTGCCCGGCCTTCGATTCCGGAGCGGCCCCGCGGGTGGCGAAGTAGCCGTTTCCCAACGTGCACAACGCTTCACGCAACTTCTCGCTCTGTGGGTCGTAGCCCTCGAACACGTAGTCCCACGCCTCGCCCGACGCCCGCTGTGAGTACGCCAGCCACCGAGAGCCGCGGCGGATGAAGTCGCAGACCTGATCGGGATCGCGAAGCGTGAAGCGGGCGGCCGTCTTTCGGTCGCCGTCTTCGCTGTGTTCGACGACGATTCCTATCCCGTCGAAGCGGATGGCGTCGAACGCGTCCTCGTCGGTCAGGTCGTCGCCGAGGTAGATCGGCAGCAGGTCACGCGCGCCGCCGATGCGGTGGCGGATCCAGTCCAGCGCGGTGCCCTTGTCCCAGTC
>JAHFVB010000486.1:3649-4045 GCA_023264755.1 Mycobacterium sp.
GTCACCCGCAAACCGTCGCGCTGGCCCAGCTTGTGGGTGGCGGCGACGAGCCCGCCGACGTGCTCGGGATCCACCTCGCGGTAGTGCACGGCGACGGCAAAGCGCTTGTGCTCCACGCGCACCCCCGGGATCCCACCCAGGCTGCGGCGCAGTTCGTCGGCGGCCCGTTCGAGGATCGGGAGGAAGGGCGCCGCCGCGTCGTTGCAGTGGTAGGTGCCGTCCGGTGCGATCAGTTCGAATCCGTGGCTGCCCGCATACCAGCTCCCGGGGATACCCACCCGGTCACGGATGTCCGCTAAGTCGCGGCCGCTGAGGATGGCCACGGGGCAGGCCGCCGCCACGAGTTCCAGCGCCTCGGCGGCGCCGTCGACCAGCTGGGCCGCGTCGGGATCGGAC
>JAHFVB010000487.1 GCA_023264755.1 Mycobacterium sp.
TGGTCCGACACCTCGATAACCCTGCCGGTCAGCGCCAATGACCGGACCCTCACCCTGGCTGGCTTCAATCCCGGCGACCAGCCGACGACCCTGACGCTGGACCCCGCGGTTCGGTTCGGGTCATTGCAGACCGTCTTCACCGGGAAGCGCTCCCTGCTGATCGCCACCTCCAACGGGGCCGCGAACAAACTCGACGACCTACTGCGGTGGTTGGACGACGACCCGCAGCGGTGGTCGCAGCTCAGCGGCAGCGCCGTGGTGGCCGTGACCGGCCAGGAACCGGCGTCGGTTCCTGGACGCACCCCGGCCAGTGTCTACGGACCGCCTGGATCGACTGCCACCCAGGCCAACCCGACCGATGCCGGACATTCCGCGACGGGCTGGTGGATCGCGGGCGGCGTGCTCGCCGCGCTCGCCGCCGGGGCCGTGGCGATCAGACTGCGGGCCCGACGCTCGCAGTCCCACACCACGGGTTCGGGCCGACACGGCAACGGGCACCCCTGAGGCACGTCCGCGCGGTGCTCGACGAGAGTGCCGGTTCTTGCACTACAGACCACATCGACAGCCCAGCTCGCTTATCATCGGCGGGATGAGTGACCCGATTACGGGGGCGGGCACCGACGATCGTGGTTCTGGCGACCGCGACGCCGTCCTTCCCCTCAGCGTGACGGACGCCGCCGCAAATCCGGCCGTGCGCGCGGTGCTGGGCCAACTCACCGACGAATACGACACGATCGCGCTACTACTCAAGAACGCGCTGGCCGACCCCAACCGGCTGGCCGCGCTGCACGACACCGGCCTGCTGGACGGCACCCCGAAGGTTGCGCTCGACCGGTTCGCGACCTTGGCCGCCGAGGCGTTGGGCGTCCCCTACGCGGCGGTGTCCCTGGTCGACCGCGACCGGCAAGTCCTCATCGGGTGCAACGACGACACCATTGCCGACCGAACTCGGCCGATCGAACTGTCGATCTGCCAGTACGCCGTGGTCAGCGGCGATCCCCTGATCGTCGACGACACCACCAGGCACCCGTTGCTGGCCGATCACCCGATGGTGCTCAACGGCGCCATCCGGGCCTACGCGGGCTTCCCGCTCTGCGACCGGCGCGGCAATGCAGTGGGCACGCTGTGCGCTTGGGACCCTCATCCGCGGTACTGGACGAACGGCCAGCTGCAGATCCTCGAAGACTTGGCCACGGCCGCCTGCGCGAAGGTATTCACCGACTGAGCCCGCAGGCCCCACTCTGGTGGCGCATTCTCACCGGGCCCCGGCCAGCAGCGCACTCAGTGCCGACACCGATTGCCCGAGATCGAATTCCCGCGTCACCAGCGCACGGCCGGCCTCGGCGAAGTCGAGCGGGCCGCTGCCCCTGGCCACCATGTCCGCCATCGTGCGATTGAGGCTGGCCGCATCACCGGGAGTCGCCAGCAGCCCGGTGACCCCGTCGACGACGAGCTCCGGAATCCCCGACAGCGCCGTCGACACCGTCGGTACCCCACAGGCCAAGGCCTCCATGAGCGCCACCGGAAGGCCCTCCATCTGACCGTCGCCGGCAACGACGCTGGGCAGCACGAAGAGGTCCGCGGCGTCCAGCGCGGCCCGGACCTCGTCCTCGCTCCGGCTACCGAGGAACCGGACCCGCTGGGACAGCCCGAGTCGATCGACGAGCGCCTCGAGCTCGCCGCGCAACGGCCCATCCCCGATGAAGTCGAACGTGATCCGGTCGACCTCGGGGCCACCCAACGCCAACGCCTGCAACAGCACCGCATGCCCCTTGTAGCCCTGCAGCGAGGCCACCGTCAGCGCCCGCACCGGGCCTTCACCGGGAACCGCGCGGGGTCGGAAGGCGTACGCCGACGTGTCGATACCGGCATGGATGACGTGAATCGGCGTGTGCCCGTGGTTCATTCGCTGCAGCAGTCGGCGGTTGTAGTCCGAGATCGTCACCACGTAGCGGGCGTCGGCGAGCTTGCGCTCGAGCATCGACGTGTCGACGTAGAGGTCGTGGGCATGCACGGTGAAGCTGTAGGTGGTGCCGACCAGCCGACGACACACCCAGGCCGCCAACGCCGGATAGGTGGCGTAGTGGGCATGCACGTGCGGCAGACGGGGCCGCCGGGCCAAGTCCCTGGCGTGGGCACAGGCCACCAGCACCGCCACCAGGGCCCGCGCGAGCAGCGCCGGACGACGACGATAACCGGCGAATACGCCACCCAGCACCGAGCCCAGCGCCAGCGGCCGGGTCAGGGCCGCCCAACCGAAACCGGCCAGCGCCGCGCCGGTGCCGGGCCGCACGACACGCTCGTCCCAGCGCCGCGCCACGTCGTGCAGCGCCCGGTCCGAGGACGGAAACAACGCTCTGAGTTCGAGTTCGAAGCGCCCCGTGCGCTCCAGCGCCTCGAGCTCGCGAACGATGAACGTCTCCGAGGTCACCGGGAAACGGGACACCAGATACGCGACGTCGGCTCGGCTCACCGACGACGGCCCATCGCCTCGAGATACGTCGACCGCAGCCGGGCCACCCACGCGGCGGCCGAGAACTCCGCCCGAGCCCGATCCTGGGCCGCCGAGCCGAGCCGAGCACGCAGCTCGCCGTCACCGAGCAGTCGGCAGACGGCCTCGGCCAGCCCCTCGGGGGATCCCGGTTCGAACAGCAACCCGGTGACCTCGTCGGGCACGATGTCGGGGATGCCGCCCACCCGCGACGCGGCGATGGCGCAACCCGTCGCCGACGCCTCGATGAGCACCGTAGGCAGATTCTCGCCATACGTCGACGGCAGCAGCACGACGTCCGCCGCGCGATAGACCTCGGGCATGTCGGTCCGCACCCCGGCGAACACCACCGAGTCGCCCAACCCCGCTTCGGCCACCAGGGCCCGCAGTTCGCCCTCCAACTCCCCGCCACCGACCAGGGCCAGCACCGCATCGGGGAACCGCTGCGTGACCAACGACCACGCCCGAATGGCCACCGGAATGCCCTTGAAGTCCCGAAACGCGGCGGGCACCACCACCAGTGGGCCCTCGGATCTGCCGCGGAGCTCGGCGCGCAACGCCGGATCGACCTCGCCGGCAACGAAGTTCGTGACGTCGATGCCGTTGTGCATGACCTCCCAGTTCGAAGGCATGCGCCGCGGACGGTAGAACTCCTGGAACGACCGTCGCGAGGCCTCGGAGACGAACAGGGCCCGGTGGGATCGCGTGGCCGCCTCCACGGCCAATCGCTCCCGCCCCCCGGCGCGCCCGGTCAAGGGCCGCGCCACGTGATGGAAGGTGCACACGACGGGTCGGCGCGCCAAGGCAGCCGCGGGCACCGCCAGCGTCATCGCCATCTCGAGGTGGGCGTGCACCACGTCGTAACCACCCCGCCGAATCACGTTGGTGAGCCGGGGCAACGCGACGGGGTCGAGCAGACGACGAATGCCGAGGGAACGGGTTTCGATCCCGGCCTCGGCCAGGATCTTCATCGTCTTCTCGGAGTTCAGTGCCGCCGGTGACACGCTGACCACGTCCATGCGGACGTCGGTGTCACGAGACGCCACGATCATCGGCGCGAGCAACGTCTCGGCGCCACCCATCCGGAAGGCGTCGACGAGCACGAGGGCACGAATCGGCGCCGTCACGTCAGTACCCTCAACTGCTCAGCACCCTCAACTTCTCCCACGGAATGTGCTCCATCGCGTCGTAGTCCCAACGAAAACCGGCAGCTTCATACGTCTGGCCAACACCTTTCGGGCCGGCACTCCCATCCCTTTCGAAACTCATGCTCAGCGGCGTGGCGGCCACGTCCATCACGTAACCGCCGTAGCGCTGCATCGCCGTGGCCACGGCCAACTCGCCGGGGGTGAGTTTCAGCGTGCTCAGGTCCAGCGTCGGATCGAGCTGCAGGCGGGCTCCCTCGGGAATGCAGTCGCCACGGGTCGAGCTGCCGTCACTCTTGACCGCGGGCGGTCGAAACGTGGGGCATGCGTTGTTGGTCTGCAACGCCAGCGCGTGCGGGATGCGACCAGCGGCGAGCTCGGCGATGCGCACCACGCCCGCCAAGCGCG
>JAHFVB010000488.1 GCA_023264755.1 Mycobacterium sp.
CAACGCAGGCGTCTCACCGCTCTTCGGTGTGTTCGACTTGAACACCGTCGCGGTGAAGCAGTGATCTAGCTGGGACTTTTTAATCCCTGGTCTTTGTTGAGGTCGACGGTAGAATGAAATGTCCTGCCGAAAGTCGGTAGGGATGCGAGGGGCTGAACGGTTTCGACTTCGCGCATCGAATCAAGGGAAGCGTGCCGGTGCAGGCAAGAGACCACCGTAAGCGTCGTTGCAACCAATTAAGCGCCGATTCCAATCAGCGCGACTTCGCACTCGCTGCCTAAGCGACTGTGAGTCCGTCAGACCGGGAACGCTCTCGACCCGGATCCTGGCGCCAACTAGAGGGATAAACCGATGAGTCCGGTCGCGGGACACATCGGGACACCAAACAGCGACTGGGATCGTCATCTCGGCTCGTTCGCATGACTGAGAGATCCAAGTAGAGACAAAGCGAACTGCGCACGGAGAAGCCTCGAGGGAATGCCGTAGGACCCGGGTTCGATTCCCGGCAGCTCCACCGGAATGGCCCAGGCCAGGGATTTCGATCCCGGGCCTGGGCCTATTCAGTTGGTGGGCTCGAGGTTCACTGCCATGTCGATGGCGCCACTTGCGTGCGTTGGCGGGAGCTCAACAGGTCACACGGCAAACGAACAGGAACCGCCCAGCTACAGCGAGACGGTTCCGTAGCCGCCCAGCGCGCCGATCAACGTGTGCAACTGGTCGTCGGTCGAGCCCAACGTCTGACCGATCGCGGTGAGCCGAGCCGCATAGTGGCCGATCGGATACTCGGCGGTGACGCCGATTCCGCCATGCAACTGAATCGCCTCCTGGGCGATGTGCCGACCCGATCGGCAAATCTGGAGCTTGGCCCTGGCGGCGATGACTGGGTCGAAGCTTCCCTCGGCGATCGCCATCGCCGCATAGAAGCTCATGCTGCGGGCCAATTCGAGGGAGACGTACATGTCCGCGGCCCGCTGGGTCAGGGTCTGGAACTTGCTCAGTGGCACGCCGAACTGCTTGCGGCTGTTCAGGTAGTCGGTGGTGAGCCGCAAGGCTTCCTCCATGGCTCCGACCGCCTCGGCGCACAGCGCCGACTGATGGCGAATCAGTGCCTTCTGTAGCCCATGTGTCGCGTCACCGCCGACTCCAAGTGGTTGCGCCGCAACCGAATCCAGATTCAGCTGGGCGGCTCGCTGGCCGTCGAACGTTCGGAACGGGTGCCGATTGACGGCGTCGGCGTCGACGACGAACAACCCAACCCCGCCAGCGGGTAGCGCCGCGCTGACGATGAACGAGTCCGCGCAGTCACCGGAGAGCACGGGGTTCTTCACACCGGTCAACGTCCACGAATCGTCTTGGCACTCAGCGCGGGTGGTCACCCGGACCGACAGTCCGCGCATGCCGGGCTCTTGGTGGGCCAACGCCAGCAGCGTCTGCCCCTCGGCCACCTGGTCGAGCAACTTTCGTTGTTCGTCATTGCCGAGCTCGGCGACCAAGCCGCCGGGAATCAAAGCGGCCTGGGCGACGGGTTCGGGAGCCAGCCGCCGACCGAGCTCGGTGAGCACCACCATCAGCTCTATCTGACCGGACTCGTCCGGGTCGAATCCCAGTCCGAGGATGCCGATCTCGGCCAGCTGCGACCAGACGTCGCGGCTCCACCCGAGCTCGGTGTCGCCGACCTTCAACAAGGTTTCGATGTCGTAGGTCCGGGTGAGTGCCTCGCGGGTGACGTCGCGCAGCAGGTTCTGCTCATCGCTCAGGTCGAAGTCCATGGCGTCCTCACAGTCCGAGAATGGTCGAGGCGACGATGCTGCGTTGCACCTCATTGGTGCCGCCGTAGATCGACGTCTTGCGGTAGTTGAGGTACTTCGGCGCGGCATGCTGCGCCCACAGCGGTGAACCGATGTCGGTTCCGGCGGCGAAGGGCAACCCGTCGGGACCCGCCACGTCGACCCCCAGTTCGGTGACCGCCTGCTGAATCTGGCTGCCCTTCAACTTGAGGATCGAAGACGCCGGGTTCGGCTTTCCGTCGGCCTCGGAGCCGCTGACCCGCAACTGCGTGAGTTCCAGGGCCAGCAGCTCGTTCTCCAGTTCGGCGACGCGCGCGGCGAACAGCGGATCGTCGAGCAGGACGCCACGTTCGGTGGGGGTGTTCGCGGCACGTTCCTTGACCTGCGCCAGCCACACCTTCGTCGTGCCGATGCGGGCGATGCCGGTGCGTTCGTTGCTCAGCAGGAACTTGGCGTACGTCCACCCGCTGTTCTCTTCGCCCACCAATTGGTCGGCGGGCACCCGCACGTCTTCGAAGAAGACCTCGTTGACCTCGTAGCCGCCGTCGATCAACTTGATCGGGCGCAACGTGATCCCCGGCGTCGACATCTCGGCCAGCAGGAACGAGATACCGGCTTGGCGCTTGGGCGCGTTCGGGTCGGTGCGGGCCAGCACGAAGATCCAATCGGCGTACTGGCCGAGGGTCGTCCACGTCTTCTGTCCGTTGATGACGTAGGAGTCGCCGTCACGGACGGCGGTGGTGCGCAGCGAGGCGAGGTCCGAGCCCGCCTCCGGTTCGGAGAAGCCCTGACACCACCAGATGTCCAGGTTGGCCGTGGGTGGCAGAAAACGTTGCTTCAGCTCCTGGGAACCGAAGGCGGCGATCACCGGGCCGACCATGCTGGCGTTGAAGGCCAGCGGTTCGGGCACGCACGCCAGCCTCATCTCGTCCGACCAGATCTGCCGCTGAAGCGGTGTCCAGTCCTGTCCACCCCACTCGACCGGCCAGTTGGGCACGGCGATCCCGCGCTCGTTCAGGATCCGCTGAGTCGTCACCACGTCGTCGGGGTAACTCGGCTCGCCGTCGCGGGCCCTGGCGCGGATGTCTGCGGGTATCTGCGTGGTGAAGAACTCCCGCAATTCGTCGCGGAAAGCGGCTTCGTCGTCGCTGAGCGCCAACCTCACTGTCGAACCTCCGAATCGTCGGGTGCGGCCATGGCCGGTACCCCGGGGTACCCGATATTGGCCAAACTACCGGTTGGTCGCTCGGCGCTTGCAACGACGGGCGATTTTGGGGGTCGATGACGGGTAGATCGGTCAGTTCGGTTCCCGCTCGAGCGCCTCGCGCACGTCCAGGACTTCGTCGGACAGCGGCCCGCTGCCGAGCGTTGCCGCCAGCGGGGTGCGACCCGCCCGCACGGCCTCGGCCGTCGCGCGCACCGCCGATTGCACGTCGGTGAAGTGGGAGGCCAGTCCGGCGCTCTCCGCGGTGAGGGACGGCGGAACTTGTTCGAATTGCCAGCATTCGGCGACGGTTCGGTAGGCCAGCCGTTGCGTGGCCGCGATCGCCGGCCAGGTGTGTTCGGCCGCGCGACGCTGCTGGGTCGAGCCGTTGATCGCATTGTCGAACAGCTGCGCCAGCCGCAGCACACACCGTTGCAGGTCGCGTCGGGCCGCCTTGGCGGCCGGTGTCGTCATCGCCCCGGCGGCCAGGTAGCCGGTGGTCGTGCCCACCGCATCGAGGGTGTCGGCCAGCGCCGTCGGAAGCCACTCGGTGACACTCGCGGGTACCAGCAGCAGGAAGACTGCCAGCGCAACGGCGCAGCCGACCGCCGTATCCACTCCACGGGCGAGTAGCAGGGCGCCGAGGTTGTCGCTGCCGCGCGCCCCGGTGGAGATCACCAGGGCCATGGCGGTGATGAAGACGACGGCCAGCGTGTAGTTGCGCACCACCGTCAGTTCGACGAAAAAGTTCAGCACCATGATGACCGCCACCAGCCACAGCGCATAGGGATGCGTCGCGATGACGGCCGTCGCGAGCAACAGCCCCAACCAGGTCCCGACGAACCGCTCGAGCGCGCGTTGCGTGGTGCGCCGTCGGTCCAGTCCCTGATGCAGCACCAACACCGCTGCCGTCATCGACCAGTAGGCGTGATCGAGGCCCAGCAGCCCGGCCAAGGCGCCGGAGGTGATCGTGGCCACCCCGACACGCGTGACGACGAGCAGCGATCTCGACCCTGGTTGCACGTTCATTCTGATGAGGGCCCTAGCG
>JAHFVB010000095.1 GCA_023264755.1 Mycobacterium sp.
CAACATCTGGACGGCGGGGGCCGGCCCCGTCAGCGAATCGTTCCACCGCATCGAGGCCGCCTACCCCGGCCGCTTCCTGCTCGGCATCGGCGTAGGCCATCCCGAGGCGCATCAGGAGTACAAGAAGCCCTACGACGCCCTCACGGAGTACCTCGACCGGCTGGACGAGTACGGCGTCCCGAAGGACCGCCGAGTGGTGGCCGCACTGGGCCCGCAGGTGCTGAAGCTCTCGGCCCGCCGCAGCGCCGGCGCGCACCCCTACTTGACGACGCCCGAGCACACGGCGCAGGCGCGTGAGCTCATCGGACCCGACGCCTTCCTGGCCCCCGAACACAAGGTGGTGCTGACCACGGATGCGGATCAGGCCCGCGCGGTCGGCCGCAAGGCGCTGGAGATCTACCTCAACCTGGCGAACTACTTGAACAACTGGAAGCGGCTCGGCTTCACCGACGAGGACATCGCCAAGCCGGGCAGCGACGCCCTGGTGGATGCGTTCGTCGCATACGGCACGGTCGACGCCATTGCTGGCCGGTTGCAGCAACACCTGGCCGCCGGCGCGGACCACGTGCCCGTCCAGGTGCTGACCGGACCTGACAAGCTGGTACCGGCACTAGCCGAGCTCGCAGGACCGCTCGGCCTGTCCTGACCTGACTTACCACCGAGAAGCGGAGTGCAATGACTGAGGCGACCGACCTGATGCCCAACCTCGGCCGATTCGGAGTGTGGACCTTTGGCGCGCCGAAACCCGAGCAGGCCGCGGAAATCGAGCAGCTGGGCTACGGCGCGGTATGGATCGGCGGCTCGCCCGCCGGCGATCTGAACTACGTCGAGCCGCTCCTCGAAGCCACCGAGTCGCTACAAGTGGCCACCGGCATCATCAACGTCTGGAAGGACAAGGCCGAGGACGTCGCGGAGTCCTACCACCGCGTCGAAGCGGCTTATCCCGGACGGTTCCTGCTCGGCATCGGGATCGGTCATCCCGAACACACCGAGGAGTACCGCAAACCCTACGACGTGCTGGTCGAATACCTGGACGTCCTGGATGCCGCGAAGGTGCCCACCAGCAGGCGGGTCATCGCGGCGCTGGGACCCAAGGTGCTCCAGTTGGCGGCCCAACGCAGTGCGGGAGCACATCCGTACCTCACCACGCCCGAGCACACCGGGCAGGCCCGCAACCTGATCGGCAACACGGTGTACCTCGCCCCCGAGCACAAGGTGGTGTTGACCGAGGATGCCGAAGAGGCCCGCGCGGTCGGTCGCGAGGCCGTCGGCTTCTACCTCAATCTCAGTAACTACCTGAACAATTGGAAGCGGCTGGGGTTCAGCGACGAGGACATCGCCAAGCCGGGCAGCGACAAGCTGATCGACGCGGTGGTGGCGCACGGCACGCCCGAGGCCATCGCGGCCCGGCTGAACGAACACCTCGACGCGGGCGCCGATCACGTGGCGATTCAGGTACTCGGCGGCTGGGACAAGCTCATCCCGACGTTGACCGCACTGGCCGAGCCGTTGCGACTGAAGGGTTAGCCGCTAGGGTTTGACCATGCGGTTACTGGTCACGGGCGGGGCTGGCTTCATCGGCGCAAACTTCGTGCACGCCACGGTGCGCGAACGACCCTCGGTGAAGGTGACGGTGCTCGATGCGCTGACCTATGCGGGCAGCCGCGATTCGCTGGCCCCCGTCGCCGACGCCGTGCGGCTGGTGGTCGGCGACATCACCGACGCCGCCCTGGTGTCCGACCTGGTCGCCGATTCCGATGCCGTGGTGCACTTCGCCGCCGAGAGCCACGTCGACAACGCGCTCGCGAACCCGGAGCCGTTCCTGCAGACCAACGTCGTCGGTACGTTCTCGGTGCTGGAGGCCGTCCGCAAGCACGACGTTCGGCTGCACCACGTGTCCACCGACGAGGTCTACGGGGACCTGCCCCTCGGCGACGGCAGTCGATTCACCTCCGCCACTCCGTACAACCCGTCGAGCCCGTATTCGTCGACGAAGGCGGCGGCCGACCTGCTGGTACGCGCGTGGGTCCGCTCTTATGGTGTGCGAGCGACGATTTCGAACTGTTCGAACAACTACGGGCCGTACCAACACGTCGAGAAGTTCATCCCGCGCCAGATCACCAACATCCTGACGGGCAGGCAGCAGAAGCTGTATGGCCGCGGCGCCAACGTTCGGGACTGGATCCACGTCGAGGACCACAACAGCGCGGTGTGGCGAATTCTCGAAGCCGGCGAGCTCGGGCGCACGTATCTGATCGGCGCGGGCGGTGAGCAGGACAACCTGACCGTGCTGCGGACGATACTGCGACTGATGGGCCGTGATCCCGACGACTTCGATCACGTGACCGATCGCGTCGGTCACGATCTGCGATATGCGATCGACCCGACGGAGTTGTGCGAGGAACTCGGGTGGGGGCCCAAGCACACCGACCTCGACAGCGGCCTGGCCGAAACCATCGAGTGGTACCGAGCGCACGAATCATGGTGGCGGCCAAGGAAGGACGCGATCGAAGCGGCCTACGCGGAGCGTGGACAGTGACGGCGCGCGAGCTGTCGATTCCCGGGGCGTGGGAGCTGGTGCCGACGCTGCACGGCGACCCCCGCGGGCTGTTCTTCGAGTGGTTCACCGACAAGGGTTTCGCCGAGTTCGCCGGCCACCGGTTCAACCTCGCCCAGGCCAACTGCTCGGTGTCCGCGGCTGGGGTATTGCGCGGCCTGCACTTCGCGCAGCTGCCCCCCAGCCAGGCCAAGTACGTAACGTGCCTGCACGGTTCGGTATTCGACGTCGTGGTCGACATCCGGGTGGGGTCGCCGACGTTCGGACAATGGGACTCGGTACTGCTGGACGACCGCGACCGTCGGTCGATCTACATATCCGAGGGCTTGGCGCACGGATTCCTGGCCCTAGAAGACGATTCGACGGTGATGTACCTGTGTTCCACGGGCTACAGCCCGGGTCGGGAACACACCATTCGTCCCACCGATCCGGCCATCGGCATCGAGTGGCCGGTCGTCGACGGCGTCGCCCCCATTCTGTCCGACCGGGATGCGGAGGCGCCGGCGTTGGCCGACGTCGAGGCCGCCGGACTCCTGCCGACGTGGGCCGAAGCCCGCGCGTTCGTCGACGGACTGCGCGGCTCATGACAACGTCCGCTCCTTGAGCGCCAGTGCCTGCTGTCCCCGCTGGTAGCTGACCTCCCGGATTCCCAGGGCGTCCCGCAACTTGCCCGCGGGCAGGGTCAACGGCTTTGGCGCCGGACCGACACCGGGCTGGGGCAGGGGGTACGCGGTCGTGGTGCCGCTGAAGAACTTCACGTTGCCCTCGGTCTTGGAGAAGACTTGGTGCACGTGACCGTTCAGACACGTCACCGAGGCGAACCGTTTCAGATGTGACAGCGCTTGGACGGAATCGTCGGTGCTCCAACCCCAGTCGGGGTACATCGCGAACAGCGGGATATGGCTGAAGACGATGATCGGGGTGTCGCTGGACAGGGGCGCCACGTCCTTCTCGACGAACTCGAGCTGGTCGACGCCGAGGTGCCCCAACTTGGTCATGTGCAGCGTGTTCACCAAGGCGATGACGTGGACCCCGGCGATGTCGAAGCTGTACCAGCCGTCTCCGCGGGTACCCGCACCAAATGCCTGGCGATACTTCTGCCCGGCGTCGTCGACCGAGTCGTGTTCCCCTGGCACGGTGAACACGTGCGGCGTGTTCACCCCGGACAGCATCTGCTTGACCTGGTCGAACTGTCCGGGCGTGGCCAGGTGCGTGAGATCGCCGGTGTGGATGACGAAGTCGGGCTGGTAGCCCAGGTTGTTGAGCTGGTCGACGGCCCGTCCGAACGATCCGGTCACGTCGGTGTTGGCCGGACCGGTGAAGCCGATGTGACTGTCGCTGACCTGTGCGAAGCGCAGCGTGGGCCGAGTCTCGGTGGCGGTGCCGGCCCCCGCGACGTGGGAGATCACCTCTCCGCCGACGACGGCGAGTCCAACGGCCGCGCCGAACCAGGCGCTGTGCCTGATGAGTTGGCGCCGGCTCATCGTTTTGGGGGCTTCGGACTCGCTCATGCCGTCACCACCACGGTGCCGTGCATGAACGGATGGATCGAGCACACGTAGTCGAACGTGCCCGCCGTCGGAAAGGTGAACGAGTACGTGGCACCGGCGCCAAGCGCCTGCGAGCGGAAGGCTCCTCCCCCGTCGACCACGGTGTGCGGATCCTCGTCCTTGTTGGTCCAGGTGACGGTGGTGCCCGCTTTCACCGTCAGAGTTGCTGGGGCAAAGGCGAATCCATCGATGTTCACCTCGTTGGGGCCAGCCGGCGCGGCCGCGGCGGTCGGTGTCGAACCGGCCGACCCCGACGGGGTCATGGGTATCCCGCCCATACCGGGCATGCCAGGGGTCGAGGCGACGTCGCTGCTGAACGTCGGGGTCGGTTGGTGCGCCGCCTGATCGGTGGCCGTGCAGGCGGCCAGTAGCAGCGTGGCCGCGGTCAGGGGGACGCTGGCCGCGACGGCCACGCGCTGGGTTCGTCGGAACACGACGGGTACCTCCGTTGTCGGTGTGACGGTCCCGCGGGCTGCGGGACGCTCACCAACAGATAGGGAAGCGGGTTACTCGAGTCAGGTCTGCTCGGTGCTGCTTGGAGGTGCGAACACCTCGATGACGCCGTCGCGCTCCCGAACCTCCAACTTGGGCAAGGGTTTCGGGGCGGTCGGCAGCTGGTGGCCGAGCACCTGACCGGCCTTGGAGAACGACGTCGAGTGGCATGGGCAGCGCAGGCGATCGTCGGGTCCGTCGAACCACAGTCGGCAACCCTGGTGCGTGCAGATGCCGGAGATGCCCTCGGCGCGGCCGTCGACCCGCTGGACGAATCCGACGACGGAGCCCAGGTCGAACGGACGCATGACCCCCTCGGCCACATCCGAGCTCGCGGCCACGCGTTGCCAGGAGCCGTCGGTGGGTACCAACTCCTGCGCGACCGATGCGTCGTCGCCCTGCTGAGCGCCGATCAGCCGGTCGACGGCGACCGCCGCAACGGCGGCGGTCGCGGCGGCCGACGTGCCCACGATCAGTTGGCGCCGGTTGGCGCGCAACCACGAAGGCGCCGGGGCGGCTTCGGTTCCTGGCGTTCCGGTGTCCGGCTCGGCCCCGTCGAACTGCGCTGCGAGCCTGGCGTGCAAGTCGGCCAGGAACTCTGGACGCGGTTCGCCGGCGCCGGGACGGGCCGCCTGCATGTCTATCGCGGTGCGCATCTGCGCGGCCTCGAACTCATCCGGGGTGAAGCCCTTGGGCTTGCGGTTGCGCTGCAGGTCGTCGAGATAGCGGCGGAGCCCTCGCTCGTTCATGGCGTGCCCTTCTCGTTGACCTGCGCCGCCAACCGCAGCGCCCGGTGCTGGAGCACTTTGGCGTTGGCGACGCTGACCCCCATGTCCGCGGCCGATTCCTTGATCGATCGGTTCTGGAGGAAGCGCAGTTCCAGTATGCGGCGATAGTTGTCGGGCAATGCTTCCAGCACCGAGGCAACGCGTTCGGGTGCCGCGCTGCTCGCCTCCTCGCTGTGCGGCGGGGCGGCGATGTCTGCTTCGATCTCCGTGATCTCCCGGCCCATCGTCTGACGCCAATGCGCGGCCAACACGGTGCGGGCGGTGTTGCGCAGGTATGTCCGCACCTCGGCGGCGCTGGCGCTCAGGCGCAGCGGCCGCAAGGCCGCCAGGAAGACCTCAGCGGTGAGATCCTCGGCGTCGGCCTGGTTTCCGACCCTGGCGTAGATCATTCGGTACACCCAGGTCGCGTTGTCCTGATAAACGGCCTCCCAGTTGGGATAGCGGTCGTCGGACGACACCACCCGCAGGGGGCGCGGGTGTGCAGGGTCTCGTCGTGCCGTCACGTGTCGCCTGTCTACGTCGGGGAGGCCGTGCACACCAAGAACTAGCGGCACGGGTTACAACCCGATTGGGGTCAAGCAGATCAAAGTCGCCGAGTTCGGACCGCTCGTCGAGCGGAACTCCCAGCACGTTCCCAGGAAACGGGGTGCGCCGACGCGCACGTGCCACCGGCGGACTGGGACCTCCTTGCGCGCACTCGCGAACCGTTACTAGGATGTCCTAGTAACTTCCGGTAACCGGCGCCGCATTTCGAGGGACATCTCATGACCACACTCATTCCGCACTTCATCGACGGCCAGCGCACCGCGGGCACGTCGACCCGAACCGCCGACGTACTCAACCCCAGCACGGGCGAGGTTCAGGCCCAGGTGCCGATGGCATCCGCCGCAGAGGTCGACTCCGCCGTCGCGATCGCGGTCGAGGCGCAGAAGGGGTGGGCCGCCTGGAACCCCCAACGCCGCGCCCGAGTCATGATGAAGTTCGTCGAGTTGGTCAACAAGAACGCCAACGAACTCGCCGAACGGCTCTCCCTGGAACATGGCAAGACCCACGCCGACTCCCTCGGCGACATTCAGCGCGGTGTCGAGGTCATCGAGTTCGCCATCGGCATCCCCCACCTGCTCAAGGGTGAGTACACCGAAGGGGCGGGCGGCGGCATCGACGTCTACTCGCTGCGTCAGCCCCTGGGCGTGGTGGCCGGCATCACGCCGTTCAACTTCCCCGCGATGATCCCGCTGTGGAAGGCCGGCCCCGCACTGGCCTGCGGAAACGCCTTCATCCTCAAGCCCAGCGAGCGCGACCCGTCCGTGCCGGTCCGGCTCGCCGAACTCTTCGAGGAGGCCGGGCTGCCCAAGGGCGTGTTCCAGGTCGTGCACGGCGACAAGGAAGCCGTCGACGCGATCTTGAACAACGACGACATCAAGGCCGTCGGCTTCGTCGGCAGCTCCGACATCGCCCAGTACATCTACTCGACCGCGGCGGCCAACGGTAAGCGCGCACAGTGCTTCGGCGGCGCCAAGAACCACATGATCGTGATGCCGGACGCCGATCTGGACCAGGCCGTCGATGCCCTGATCGGGGCGGGCTACGGCAGCGCCGGCGAACGCTGCATGGCCATCAGCGTCGCAGTCCCCGTCGGTGAAGAGACTGCGAATCGGTTGCGCGCCAGGCTCGTCGAACGGGTCAACCAGTTGCGCGTGGGCCACAGCCTGGACCCCAAGGCCGACTACGGCCCACTGGTCACCTCGGCTGCGCTGGCCAGGGTCAAGGACTACATCAAGCAGGGCATCGAGGCGGGCGCCGAGGCCGTCGTGGACGGTCGCGAACGCGGTAGCGACGACCTGACCTTCGGTGACGCCAGCCTCGAGGGTGGCTACTTCATCGGACCCACCCTGTTCGACCACGTCACCACAGACATGTCGATCTACCGGGACGAGATCTTCGGACCGGTGCTGTGCATCGTCCGGGCGGACACCTACGAAGAAGCGTTGGCGCTGCCATCGGAGCACGAGTACGGCAACGGCGTGGCGATCTTCACCCGCGACGGCGACACCGCCCGCGACTTCGTCTCACGCGTGCAGGTCGGCATGGTCGGCGTCAACGTGCCGATCCCGGTTCCGGTGGCGTACCACACCTTTGGTGGCTGGAAGCGGTCCGGTTTCGGCGACCTGAATCAGCATGGGCCGGCCTCGATCGTCTTCTACACCAAGGTCAAGACGGTCACTCAGCGCTGGCCCTCGGGCATCAAGGATGGCGCCGAGTTCTCCATCCCCACCATGAAGTAAGAGCGGGAAACTCCGACATGGACTACTTTGCGCTCGACGACGACGAGCGCGTGATCGCCGAGACGGCAGCAGAATTCGCCGACAAGCGCATCGCGCCGTACGCGTTGGAGTGGGATGCGACGAAGCACTTCCCCACCGACGTATTGCGAGCGGCCGCGGAGCTGGGGATGGCGGCGATCTACTGTCGGGAAGACGTGGGCGGCAGCGGCCTGCGCCGCCTGGACGGCGTGCGGATCTTCGAACAACTGGCCGTCGCCGACCCGACGACCGCGGCGTTCCTGTCGATCCACAACATGTGTGCCTGGATGGTCGATACGTACGGCACCGACGAACAGCGCAAGCAGTTGATGCCGCGCCTGGCCTCGATGGAGCTGATCGCCAGCTACTGCCTGACCGAGCCGGGCGCCGGATCCGATGCAGCGGCGTTGCGCACCAAGGCCGTTCGGGACGGTGAACACTGGGTGCTCGACGGCGTCAAGCAGTTCATCTCCGGAGCGGGTACCTCGGACGTGTACATCGTGATGGCGCGCACCGGCGACCCGCAGACCAAGCCCGGACCGCGCGGGATCTCCGCCTTCGTCGTCGAGAAGGACACTCCAGGGGTCAGCTTCGGCGCCGACGAGTACAAGATGGGCTGGAACGCCCAACCCACCGCACAGGTGGTGTTCGAGGGCGCCCGCATTCCGCTCGATGCCATGCTGGGCGGCGTCGACGGCGAGGGCACCGGGTTTGGCATCGCGATGAATGGGCTCAACGGCGGTCGGCTCAACATCGCCGCGTGCTCGCTCGGTGGAGCGCAGGCCGCCTACGACAAGGCGGTGGCCTACCTCGCCGACCGCGAGGCCTTCGGCATGCGCCTGCTCGACGAGCCCACCATCCGCTTCGCGCTCGCCGACATGGCTACCGCCCTGGAGGCCTCGCGAACCCTGTTGTGGCGGGCCGCCACCGCCCTCGACGACGACCACCCGAACAAGGTCGAGCTGTGCGCGATGGCCAAACGCTATGTCACCGACTCCTGTTACGACGTGGCCGACCAGGCCTTGCAACTGCATGGCGGGTACGGCTATCTGCGTGAGTACGGACTGGAGAAGATCGTCCGCGATCTCCGCGTGCATCGGATTCTCGAGGGCACCAACGAAATCATGCGCGTGGTCATCGGCCGGGCGGCCGCCGCCCGGGCGCGCGCGTCGTAGTCGAACAGTCATAGTCGAAAGGGAGCCGTACATGGCGACGATCGCGTTCTTGGGGCTGGGCCACATGGGTGGTCCGATGGCGTCCAACCTGGTCGCGGCAGGACACACCGTGCGGGGCTTCGACCCGGTCGCCGCCCTCAGGGAGGCCGCCGAGGCCAAGGGCGCCAGCGTGTTCGACAGCGGTGCCGAAGCCGTCGCCGAGGCCGACGTGGTGATCACCTCACTGCCCAACGGCGACATCGTCAAGCGGTGCTACGCCGAGGTGCTGCCCGCCGCCAAGGCCGGTGCGCTCTTCATCGACACGTCGACCATCTCCGTCGACGACGCCAGGGCCATTCACGGAGCTGCCGTCGCCGCAGGTTTCGCCCAACTCGACGCGCCGGTCTCCGGAGGCATCAAGGGGGCCACCGCGGGCACGTTGGCATTCATGGTCGGCGGTGAGGAAGCGGCCGTCGAACGCGCCAGGCCGATCCTGGAACCCATGGCGGGCAAGATCATTCACTGCGGAGTGTCCGGTGCCGGTCAGGCCGCCAAGTTGTGCAACAACATGGTGCTGGCCGTGCAGCAGATCGCCATCGGCGAGGCGTTCGTACTGGCCGAGAAACTCGGTTTGCCCGCCCAGTCGCTATTCGACGTCATCACCGGTGCCACCGGAAACTGCTGGGCAGTGCACACCAATTGCCCCGTCCCAGGACCAGTTCCGACGTCCCCGGCCAACAACGACTTCCAGCCCGGTTTCGCGACGGCACTGATGAACAAGGACCTCGGGCTGGCGATGGACGCCGTGACCTCCACCGGATCGGCGGCGCCGCTGGGCACCCATGCCGCCGAGCTCTACGCGAAGTTCGCCGCCGACCACGCCGACAAGGACTTCAGCGCGATCATCGAGACCTTGCGCCAGTCCTGACCTTTCCCATGGGAGGCCGCCGAGCGACGACAACTGCCACGATCCGACCGAAGCCAGACCGTGGCAGCCGCCGTCGCTCGCCCCCCCCGGCTACCAGAGCAGCGACGTCTGGACGTGACCCAACTCCGCCTTCTGCTTGCCGCTGGCATCGTGGCACGACAACGTCACGTTGTAGGTGGTGACGGTCGGTGCGCCATTGAAGGTCTCGGTGTGAGTTCCATTCGCAGGCACGTTGAACTGTCGGGTCGTCTTCTTGGGCACCAACGGGTTCAGCGAATTCGCCGTGGCGGTGTAATTGCACGTCGCCGTGAGGTTCGACGTGTTCGTCACGTTGAAGTCGACGCTGGTGAGCCCCGGATCCCCGAACGATGCCTGGATCGCGTTGGTCACATCTGGAATCGGGGCACAGGTCTGACCGGCCGGAACCGTCGGGGTCGGTGACCCGGCCGGGCACGTGATATCCGGTTTCGGCGCCGCTACCGGGCATTGCTGGCCAGCCGGAACGGTCGATCCATCGCTGCAATTCACGGGCGGCGGGGCAGCCGGCGCCGGTGGCTTGCCGAACACGATCGTCGTCGTGCTGACCTCGTTGGCCTCGTCTCGGAAGAAGCCGACGCCGAAGTCCTTGTAGGCGCAGTCGTTGATGGTGGCCGAAGCCGAACCCACCAGTGCACCCGTGGCTGCTGGATCCGCCCGTTGGATGTACTTCTTCTCGGCGCCCTTGTATCGACCGGAGGGCGGGACTCCCTTCAGGTTGTTACCCGCGTACGCTTGCGCGTCGCCCTCCAACTCGATGCTGTAGTTCAGTGGCGGACAGGTTGATTGACCTCGGGCACCATTGACCGCGCCCCTGATGTCACCCAGCGGGTCAGCACTGGCGACCGGCGCCAGCGTCATGACCACCCCGGCCCAGGCGAGACAGGCCACCGCGGCCGCGGTGGCAAGTCGCTTCGGAATACGTACTCTCATAATCGTCCCCTCGATAGTGTTCGTCGTGATACCGCCCAACTAGCCAGACGAGTCCCCGAACACACCCGGCGCGCCACGGAAGCGTATGGCTGAGAGCGGGGTCGAGTAATCAGGTGTTTCCCTATGATTTGCGGTTCAACGCAAACGCGTGTGTTCATGCCCGGCTCTCGTCCTCCCCCGATCCGACTGGGTCGGACGGCATTCGCGACATCCTCCTGTTGCTGGATGCGCGCCGTTGACGGTATTTCCCCAGCCGGAGTGGGCGAGTGAGTAGCGCACTACGCGATTCGGCGTGACGGGCCCGCACACCTACCGGGTCGGCGCCGAGCGAACCGAGGCGCGCTTGGGTGGGCGCTGCGAAAGCCCTATTGGTACAACGTCGGGAGCGAAGCCGACGTCAACGCCCCGTCTGCCACCGCCGGTGGAGGCGTTCACAACCGCCGGCCAGTAGCCCGTCGTAGCCGCGCCGCACCTCGACGGCCCCGGTGAAGTCGGCCCCGACGGTATATCCCGTGGTCACCACCAGCGTCGCCAGCTTGGCCGCCCGGGCGGCGCGCAGCCCTCGCGGCGTGCCCGCGACGGCAAGCGCGCGCTCCGGGCCCAGCCCGAGCTCCCACAGTGCATGACCGTGCAGGTCGGGGTCGCGCCCGGGTCGCATCAGGTCGTCCGGGGTGACGATGGTTTCGGCGATGCCGTCGCCGATCAGCTGCCGAACCAACGGGTCCACCCACTTGCGGACGCCGGTGCTGACCACGGCGACCGGAATCCCGGCGAAGTACAAACTGTTGACCAGGTCGTCGAGGCCGGCGCGCGGCGTGACGTCGCCGTCGAGCACGCGCTCCTCGAACAGGTCGTTCTTCGTCCTGGAGACGTGCGCTGCGATTTCCGCGCTGACCCGGCCGAAGCCTCGCCTACGCAGGGCGGAC
>JAHFVB010000096.1 GCA_023264755.1 Mycobacterium sp.
AACCACACACTAGTGCTTCGGCAAAGTCGATGTGGGGCCGACGAGGAACCCGGTGGCGCCAGGTGTGTTGCGATAGCGGGGTGAGCGACTTAGACAAAGATCCGGCCGCCCTGCGGGCGGTGGCGGAGGGATTGGCCCTAGAGGCCGCCGAGTTCGTGCGACGCCGTCGGGCCGAGGTCTTCGGAGCCGGTGCGCCACGGGACGACGCCGCGTCGGCGGTCCGGACCAAGAGCACGCCGACCGATCCGGTGACCGTCGTCGACACCGAGACCGAGCGGATGCTGCGGGAGCGGCTGGCGGTGCTTCGGCCCGGGGAACCCATCGTCGGCGAGGAGGAGGGCGGGTCCTTTCAGCCGGAACCGGGCGTGCCGACCTGGGTCTTGGATCCCATCGACGGGACGGTGAACTTCGTCTACGGCATCGAGGCGTACGCGGTGTCGGTCGGCGTGCAGATCGACGGCAAGTCGGTGGCAGGCGCCGTGGCCAACGTTCCCACCGGTGAGGTGTTCGCCGCCGCGCTCGGGCACGGCGCATACGCCAGTCGGGCCGGTACGTCGGTGCCGCTGCGCTGCACGGACGTCTCGGAGCTGTCCATGGCGCTGGTGGGTACCGGATTCGGCTACGCGAGCGAGCGCAGATTCCGGCAGGCGCAGGTGTTCGCGCACCTGCTGCCCGAGGTCCGCGACGTGCGCCGCATCGGATCGTGCGCCCTGGACCTCTGCATGGTGGCCGCCGGTCGCCTCGACGCCTACTACGAGGAAGGCGTGCACGTATGGGACTGGGCGGCGGGCGCGCTGATCGCCGCGGAGGCTGGAGCGTGGCTTCGGCTGCCTCCGGCGGACGGGCAGTCGGGTTTCATCGCCGCCGCGGCACCGGGAGTGGCACAGGAGTTCGACCGCGCGCTGCGCGGCAGTGGCGCCGCCCTTCGCTAGCAGGCGCCGCCGTGAATCTTGGCCAGCAGTGCGGTGTCCGGCGGTTGGGTCGCGTCGGGACGAAGGCTCGCCAGCATCGCGTCGATGTCGTCGCTGTGGGTCAGTTCGGTGAAGTCGGTTCCGACCGCCAAGTCGACGGTGTCGTCGGTCCGCTGGTCCTGGTAAAGCTCCGTGCAGGGCGCGACCAGCCAGACCGCGGCCGCGGCCGCCCGCCCGCCCGGCCCGAAGCGGAGCTGGCCCTGGCATTGCAGACGGGCGCCGGCGTAGACGTCGTCGTTGGCGGCGGCGGGTTGGGCGAACCCGAGGTCGCGTAGCGCCCCCGAGACTTCGGCGGCCTGGCCGCCTTGGCCGCTGGCGTTGAGCACCCTGATCTTGGTGTCGGCGAGTTTGGCCGGGACGACCTCGGTCATGGTGGCGGCGCTGACCGGTGAGCCGAGTGTCGGCTGGTTCGGGTTGGTGGCCGCAGGCGGCGGGTTGCACGCCGCAGCCTTCTCCACGTCGACCGGCTGGTTGAAGGCGATCAGCCAGGCGACCAGGGCCACGACCGCCAGCACGGCGAGCACGACTGCACCGGGGAGGAAGTTCCGTCGTCGGAACGGGCGACCGTGCTTGTCGAAGGCGGTGCCGGAAGTGATTTGCGCGACCACCCCTGCACTGTAAGGGCAGGCCCCGGCGCCGGGTGCTACCTGGTCATTTGAGGTGTGATACAAATCACATCCAATCCTTGTCGAAACGGGGCACGAATCATTTGGCGGATGCGTTCTGCGCTGGTACAAAGCTCTGTCGCTACTGATACGAGGGGAAGAGGGGTATGGCCACCGACTACGACGCCCCACGGCGCACCGAGACCGACGACGTTTCCGAGGATTCGCTCGAAGAACTCAAGCAACGGCGCAACGAGGCTCAATCGGCGGTCGTCGATGTCGACGAGTCCGAATCCGCCGAGTCTTTCGAACTACCTGGCGCCGACTTGTCGGGCGAGGAACTCTCGGTTCGCGTGGTGCCCAAGCAAGCCGACGAGTTCACCTGCTCGAGCTGCTTCCTGGTACATCACCGCAGCAGGCTCGCCAGCGAGAAGAACGGCGCCCTGATCTGCACGGACTGCGCGGCCTGACGCCCCGCAGCGCCGGCTCACGCGCGTAGCGCCGCCAGCATCCGGTCCGGCCGGCGGCAGCTCACCAGCCAGTACGGGGTCGGGTCGTCTGGATCGTCGAGCACCACCAGGATCATCGGGCCGACCCAGGCCCGGTGTACGACGTAGGCCGCCGGATCCAGTTGCCGACCCAACGCGGCGGACTTCGCCGAGCGGGGCACCTCTGCCGATCGCGCAATCGCGCTGACGGGTAGGTGCGCCGCGTTGACCCACAATTCGGGTTCGCATCCCGGCGAGCCCACGACGCGGACGTCGAAGCGGCCCAGCCAGAGCAGGACGGCGGCCGCCACCGGCAGGAGCACCGCGAACGGCACCCACGCCGGTATGGCCGGTACCCCCTGATTCACCTCGAGGGCGATGAGGCCGGCGAGCCCGAAACCGGGCAGCCACCACCACCACGGGACTCGCAATCGTTCTTGGTAGCGCACCGTTTGGGCGGCTGCGCGCGTGTCGGACACGCGGCCAAGAGTAATCTTGCACGCCGTGTCCTCCTCTCTCGCGGTCGTCCGGTTGGATCGCGACCTCCCGATGCCGGCCCGCGCCCACGACGGCGACGCAGGTGTCGACCTCTACAGCGCGGTCGACGTCGAGCTCGCCCCTGGTCGCCGCGCGTTGGTTCCGACGGGGATCGCGGTCGCCATTCCGTACGGGATGGTCGGCCTGGTGCATCCGCGTTCGGGATTGGCTACGCGCGTGGGGCTTTCGATCGTGAACACCCCTGGCACCATCGACGCCGGTTACCGTGGGGAGGTCAAGGTGACGCTGATCAACCTCGATCCCGAGGTGCCCATCGTCGTGCGCCGCGGGGATCGGATCGCACAGTTGTTGGTACAACGGGTCGAGCTGCCCGAATTGGTCGAGGTCACGTCGTTCGACGAGGCCGGACTTGCAGACACCTCCCGTGGCAGCGGCGGCCACGGTTCCTCCGGCGGACACGGGAGTCTCTGAAATGGCATTCGGTAAGCGCAAGCGCGGCGACGACGAGCAGGCCGGAGCCGGCGCCGACCACGGCACGACGCAGTCCGGCGCGGCGGACGCGGGGGCCGGCCAGGAGCTCGAGGGTCCGTTCGACATCGAGGACTTCGACGATCCCGCCGTGGCCACCCAAGGTCGTCACGACCTGGGCTCAGTGCTGATTCCTGTGGACGAATCGGCCGAACTGGCCGTCGAAGTCAATCAGGACGGCGTGCCCACCATGGTGTGGATGGTGACGCCGAACGGACGCTACAACTTCACCGCCTACGCCGCCCCCAAGACGGGAAGCCTGTGGCGCGAAGTGGTCACCGAGGTGGCCGACTCGTTGCGCAAGGAATCGGCCCAGGTGACCATCGAGGACGGCCCGTGGGGGCGCGAGGTGGTCGGGGTGATGATCAACGGCCCCGAGCCCGTCGTCATGCGATTCATCGGCGTCGACGGCTATCGCTGGATGATTCGGGGCGCCGCGGTGGGAACTCCGGAGACCGCGGACGCCATCGCCAGCGACGTGCGAAAGGCCATGGCGGATACCGTCGTTCGGCGGGGCGACACGCCGATGCCGGTTCGCTTCATGCTTCCGCTGCAGTTGTCCGAGTCGCTGGTCGCCCGGTTGCGGGCCCGCGCCGAGCAGATGGTGGCCGAACAGGCCCCCGCCGTCCCCGAAGCCCCGCAGCCGCCGCAACCGGTGGCCCGGCGCAGCGAGCAGGGCTCGGCGATGCAGCAACTGCGCACCATCACCGGGGGCTAGGCCGGGCCTCGGCCAGCCGGCCGCGTGCTCACGTCGAGGCGTCTAGCAGCGCGCCCACGCAGGCCGCGCCCAGCGCGCCCGCATCGGCGCCCAACTCGTCCAACGTGACCGTGCGCAGGGCCGCCTGCGGCGCCGCGGCCACCCACTCGAAGGCCACCTCCACCGGATGGACCAGGTCGTCCGTCGCAGCGGCGACGCCCATCGGAACGGTCAGCGCGGCCAGTTCCTCCGCAGTGGGGGCGGCGTACCCCGAGGCCTCCTGCATCGCGTCGGGAAGCGCCGGCCACTGGCCCACCCAGGACCGGGCGAGCTCGTCGGCCAACCACGCCGGACTGGACGCGCGCATCTGCGTAATCGCCGAGGCCAGCCCGTCCTGGCGAAGAAGGTGCGCCGAATACTTGGCGGCCAAGGCGGCAGGCGCGGTGGTGCCGGGGGCCCCGGTCCACGGCGGGAGAGCCGCCAGCACGGCAACGACGAGCGTGGGATGGGTCAGCGCCCACTCGACGGCCACCGCCGCGCCGATCGACACTCCGCCGACCGCGATGGGGCCCGAGCGCGCGCACTCGTCGAGCGCACGCCGATAACCCGCGACCAGGTGGTCGGGCTCGGGCGCGGGGGTCACGACGACGGCCCCGCAGTCGTGCAGGGCAGGGGAAAACGCGCGATAGACGTAGTCGTCGTCTGATCCCGTTCCGGGAAGCAGCACCACCGTGACGTTGCGCAGGCTAACGGTCATCGTTCGATGGTGCCGTGTCCCGCACGGGTGTGGCGCAGGACACGTCGAAGCGACACGACCGAGGGCGAGACGACATGGCAAATCGGAACCAAGAGGTCTACCGTGGCGTTGGTTACAGGTGAGTCCACGGTGGACTCGCACAGGGGGCAGGAGAGCCCATGGCCACGGCCGAAGGTTATCTGCGCCGGCTCACGCGCCGGCTGACGGAGGACCCTGAACAACGCGACGTCGAAGAACTCACCGACGAAGCCGCTCACACCGGCGCGCAGAAGGCGATCGACTGCCGGCGCGGCCAGGAAGTGACGATGGTCGGGACTCTGCGCTGCGTCGAAACGAACGCCAAGGGCTGCGCGGGCGGGGTGCGCGCGGAACTGTTCGACGGCACCGACGCGGTGATGTTGGTCTGGCTCGGCCAGCGCCGCATCCCCGGCATCGAATCGGGGCGCACGCTTCGGGTGCGCGGCCGACTCGGCAAGCTGGAGAACGGATCCAAGGCGATCTACAACCCCCACTACGAGATCCAGAAGTGAGTGATCCCGACACTACGGGCGACGTGACGGTTGAGCCGGAATCGTCGTCGGACGAGTCCCGGCCCCGCAAGGTCGACGGCCGAGCGCTGCTCGATCAGATGGGCGGGCTGAGCGGTCTGATCTATTCGACCCTGCCGGTGCTGGTGTTCGTCCCGGTGTCCACCAACTTCGGGCTCCTCCCGGCGATCTACGCCGCGCTCGGCGTGGCGGCGCTGGTGCTGGTTTGGCGCCTGATTCGGCGAGACTCGTTGCAGCCGGCCATCTCCGGCTTCATCGGGGTCGGCATCAGCGCGCTCATCGCCTACGTGGTTGGCGAATCGAAGGGCTACTTCCTGCTCGGCATCTGGTCCTCGCTGCTGTACGCCGCACTGTTCGCGGTGAGCGTCGTGATCCGGCGTCCCATCGTCGGTTACGTGTGGGGTTGGGTCAACGAGCACAACCGCCATTGGCGCGAGGTGCGCGCGGCGGTCTACGCGTTCGATCTCGCCACCTGTGCGTGGGTCTTGGTGTTCGGCGCGCGCTTCGCCGTGCAACACCACCTCTACGACTCCAACCAGACCGGACTGCTTGGCGTCGCCCGCATCGCGATGGGGTGGCCGCTGACGGCCGTCGCGGCACTGGTGACCTACCTGGCGATTCGGAAGGCGCAACAGGCCTTGCACGCGCACGCGGCGGCGCAGGACGCCGTCGAGGCCCGCGCGGACTAGTCCCAACCGGCGGGCGCCGAGCTCACCTGGAGTGCAGCAGTACCTGGCGCAATTGCTCCTCGACGTCGGCGACCGCGACGAACAGCAGTTCGTCACCGCCCTCCAACGGCTCGTCGTCCTCGGGGACGATGACGCGGGCGCCCCGCAAGATCGTCACGAGCACGGCGTCGCGGGGCAGTTCCAACCGCTTGACGGCCTTTCCGCCCCAGGGGGTGTCGTCGGGCAGGGTGATCTCGACCAGGTTGGCCTGACCCTTGCGGAAGCTCATCAGCCTCACCAGGTCGCCGACGGACACGGCCTCTTCCACCAGCGAGGCCAACATCCGCGGCGTCGACACCGCGACGTCGACGCCCCAGTTCTCGTCGAACAGCCACTCGTTGCGGGGATCGTTGACCCGCGCGACGACCCTGGGCACCGCGAACTCCGTCTTGGCGAGCAGGCTCAGCACGACGTTGGCCTTGTCGTCGCCGGTCGCAGCGATCACCACGTCGAAGTCTTCGAGCTTGACCGACTCGAGCAGGCTCAGCTCGCACGCATCACCGAGCCGCCAGTGCGCGGCCGGGATGGCGTCGACGTCGACGTGTGACGGATTGCGTTCCAGCAGCGTGACCTCGTGGTTGGCGACGAGCTCTCGGGCGATGGACCGACCTACGGCCCCGGCCCCTGCGATCGCTACCTTCATGGGTTCCTCACCGATCCTCGACGTCGTCGCCCGGCGGCAGCGCAGCGATGGCCAGCGCCTCGGCCACGCGTCCGGAGACGGCGGCCAGATAGACCTGATCGCTGGCCTGGATGACCGTCTTGGGCTCCGGGAGCAGTCCGCTGCCGAAGCGGAGCATGAAGGCGACGCGGCCTCCGGTGGCGCCCTCCAGGGCCGTCACCCGATGGCCGACCCACTTCTCGTGCAGGGCCAGTTCGATGACGGCGACGTTGCCCGACGGGTCACGCCACTTGGTCGTCTCGGATTCCCTGGTGAGCACGTTGAGCAGGCGGTCGGTGGTCCACGGCACCGTGGCGACCGTCGGGATGCCCAGCCGCTCGTAGACGGCGGCGCGCTTGGCGTCGTAGATGCGGGCCACCACGCGCTGGACGCCGAAGGTCTCACGAGCCACCCGCGCCGAGATGATGTTGGAGTTGTCCCCCGAGGACACCGCGGCGAACGCTCCGGCCTTCTCGATGCCCGCCCGCAACAGCACGTCGCGGTCGAAGCCCATGCCGAGCACACGCTCGCCGGGAAACTCCGGGGAGAGTCGGTGAAATGCCGTGCTGTCGCGGTCGATGACGGCCACTTCGTGGCCCACTCGGGCCAGTCCGTCCGACAACTACGCGCCGACACGGCCGCATCCCATCACTACAACACGCACGCGTCGGTCCTTCCCGCGGTGGGCCAGTATCAGTTTGTCGCGAACCTGCGCACACGGAACGCTACAGCCATTCGTCCATGGGCTTACTCTTGGCACTCGTGTCCAAGCTATCGACCGTCGCGCGCCGACTGGTGCTGGGAAGGCCGTTCCGCAGTGATGCGATGGGCCACACCTTGCTGCCCAAGCGGATCGCCCTCCCTGTGTTCGCCTCCGACGCGTTGTCGTCGGTCGCCTACGCCCCAGAAGAAATCTTCCTGGTGCTGTCCGTGGCCGGGCTCAGCGCCTACTCGATGGCGCCGTGGATCGGCCTGGCCGTGGCCGCGGTCATGCTCGTCGTGATTGCGAGCTACCGGCAGAACGTGCACGCGTATCCGTCCGGCGGAGGTGACTACGAGGTGGTCACGACCAACCTCGGCGGCACGGCCGGGCTGACGGTGGCCAGTGCGCTCCTGGTCGACTACGTGCTGACGGTCGCCGTGTCGATGGCGTCGGCGATGTCGAACATCGGGTCGGCGATCCCGTTCATCGCGCAGCACAAGGTGCTCTTCGCAGTGGCCGCCATCCTGATCCTGGCGTCGCTGAACCTGCGGGGGATCCGCGAATCGGGCACGGCCTTCGCAATTCCCACCTACGCCTTCATGATCGGTATGTACCTCATGGTCGGCTGGGGGCTGTTCCAGATCTTCGTGCTCGGCGATCACCTGCAGGCCGAGACCGCCGGTTTCACGGTCAAGTCCGAACACGGTGACGTGCTCGGCTTCGCCATGGTGTTCCTGGTGGCGCGGGCCTTCTCGTCCGGCTGCGCCGCACTTACCGGCGTCGAGGCCATCAGCAACGGGGTGCCGGCCTTCAAGAAGCCCAAGTCCCGCAACGCGGCGACGACGCTGTTGTTGCTCGGCGGCATCGCGGTCTCGCTGTTCATGGGAATCATCGTGTTGGCCAAGGAAACCGGCGCAAAGGTGGCCGACACGCCGGAGCAGCTGGGTGGCGCTCCCGCGGGGTATCACCCGAAGACCCTGATCACCCAGCTGGCGAACGCCGTGTTCGAAGGCTTTCCGGTCGGGCTCTACCTGATCGCCGGGGTTACCGCGCTGATCCTGGTGCTGGCCGCCAACACGGCGTTCAATGGCTTTCCGGTGCTGGGATCCATTCTCGCCCAGGACCGTTACCTGCCGCGCCAGCTGCATACCCGCGGCGACCGGCTGGCCTTCTCGAACGGCATCCTGTTCCTGGCGCTCGCCGCGATCGCCTTCGTCGTCGCGTTCAACGCCGAAGTCACCGCGCTGATCCAGCTCTACATCGTCGGGGTATTCGTCAGCTTCACGCTCAGCCAGATCGGCATGGTGCGGCACTGGACGCGGCTGCTGCGCGCGGAAACCGACGGTGCCGAGCGGCGCAGGATGCAACGGTCCCGCGTCATCAACGCGGTGGGACTCGTCTGCACCGGCGCGGTGCTGATCGTCGTCGTGGTGACCAAGTTCGAGGCCGGGGCCTGGATCGCCATCCTGGCCATGGGGACGCTCTTCGTCATCATGAAGTTGATCCACAAGCACTACGACACGGTCGCGCGTGAACTCGACGCCCGCGACGCGGACGACGAGGAGCACGACATCGTGCTGCCCAGCCGCAACCACGCCGTCGTCCTGGTGTCGAACCTGCACAAACCCACCCGACGCGCGCTGGCCTACGCCAAGGCGACCCGCCCCGACGTACTGGAGGCCATCACCGTCAGCGTCGACGAAGGTGAGTCCCGGGCCCTGGTGCACAAGTGGGAGGACAGCGACATCACCGTGCCGCTCAAGGTCATCGCATCGCCGTACCGCGAAATCACCCGCCCGATACTGGATTACGTCAAGCGGATCACCAAGGAATCGCCCAGGACGGTGGTCACCGTGTTCATCCCCGAGTACGTCGTCGGGCACTGGTGGGAACAGGTGCTGCACAACCAGAGCGCGCTCCGGTTGAAGGGGCGGCTGCTGTTCGAACCGAACGTGATGGTCACTTCCGTTCCGTGGCAGCTGAATTCATCCGAGCGCCTCAAGACGTTGGAGCCGCAGTCGGCTCCGGGCGACGCCCGCAAGGGCTTCCTAGATTGAGCACTGAACGAAGTACCGAAGAGCCGGAATACCCGACGCTGACCTTGACGGTCGGTCCCGCCGCCAACGGTGGCAGCTGCATTGCGCGCCACGAGGGTCGGGTGGTGTTCGTGCGCTTGGCGCTGCCCGGCGAGCGGGTGCGCGTGCGCGTCACCGCCGAGCGCGGAAGTCATTGGCACGCAGAGGTCATCGAGGTGCTCGAGCCGTCGCCGGACCGGATCGTTTCGCTGTGCCCGATCGCCGGCGCGGACGGTGCGGGATGTTGCGATCTGGCCTTCGCCGAACCGGATGCGGCACGCAGGATCAAGGCCGACGTGGTGGCCAACCAGTTGGCCCGGATCGGTGGACACGAGTGGGCCGGGGTGGCCGAGCCGGTCGGATCGGCGGCCGCTACCGGGTGGCGCACCAGGGTGCGGCTGGACACCGGCGCCGATGGGCGCGCCGGATTTCACCGCTATCACAGCCCCGAGTTGGTGACGACGCTGTCCTGCGCCCAAGTGCCGCCGGGCATGCTGGACGGGCTCGATGAAGGGCGCTGGCCGGCCGGCGCGCAGTTGCACGTCGCCCTCGATGACGACGACGTGCGGCACGTGGTGCGTACCGGGCCACGGGCCGGGCGCAAGACGGCTCCGACCGAGGTGGTCGAGGGTGGCTACGAGGCCGTGCAACGCGTGGGGGACCGCACCTGGCAGCTCCCAGTGACCGCCTTCTGGCAGGCCCATCGGGACGCCGCGCAGGTCTACAGCCGATTGATCGCCGAATGGGCACAGTTGACTGCGGGTCAGACCGCGTGGGACTTGTACGGTGGGGCGGGAGTCTTCGCCGCAGTGCTGGCCGAGGGGGTCGGTGCGTCGGGCCAGGTCGTCACCGTCGACACCTCGCGCGGGTCGTCGCGCGCGGCGCGCGCTGCGCTGGCCGACCTGGACTGTGTCGACGTCGTCACCGACTCGGTGCGGCGCGCGTTGGGGGCGCAGCGCCGACGCGCCGACGTCGCCGTGCTGGACCCGCCGCGTACGGGCGCCGGCCGTGAGGTCGTCGATCTGCTGGCCGCTGCCGAGGTGCCTCGCATCATTCACATCGGTTGCGAGGCAGCGTCATTCGCGCGAGACGTCGGGCTCTACCGAGGGCACGGGTACGCCGTCGAAACGATTCGGGTGTTCGACTCGTTCCCCCTGACCCACCACGTCGAGTGCGTCGCGGTGCTCAGCAGACAACCCTAGGATTCGCGCCATGCCCATGCCTCAGCGTCTGCTCGGTCGAGGGTCGTGGACCGAGGCGCGGCGGCTGGCCGAGGTGCTGCGGCGAGAGACGGTCGGCGGCATCCTGCTGCTCGTGGCCGCGGCCGTGGCCCTCGTGTGGGCCAATTCACCGTGGGCGTCGGGCTACCGGGAGCTCTCCGAGTACCTGATCGGTCCCGAGCCGCTGCACCTGCGCTTGTCCTTGGCTTCCTGGGCCGCCGACGGGTTGCTCGCGATCTTCTTCTTCGTCGTCGGGCTGGAACTCAAGCGCGAGTTCGTCGCCGGAGACCTGCGGGCGCCCGCCCGCGCTGCGCTGCCCATCGCGGCGGCCGTCGGCGGCATGGTGGTGCCCGCCGCGATCTTCCTCGGCATCAGTCTGGGGACGGGCCATCCGGAGACGGTCGACGGTTGGGCGGTGCCGATCGCCACCGACATCGCCTTCGCATTGGCCGTACTAGCCGTGCTCTCGAGCCACTTGCCCGCCGCGCTGCGGACCTTTCTGTTGACACTGGCGGTCGTCGACGACTTGCTGGCCATCACGATCATCGCCGTGTTCTACACCGACCATCTGTCGGTCGGTCCGCTGTCGTTGGCGCTGATTCCGGCGGCGTTGTTCGCGTTGGCCGTTCAGCGCGGGGTGCGGCACTGGTGGGTGTTGGTGCCGCTGGCAGTCGCGACGTGGGCGTTGGTGCACGCCAGCGGGGTGCATGCCACGGTCGCCGGGGTCGTACTGGGTTTCACGGTTCCGGTATTGGGACGGCGTTCGATCGCCGAGCACTTCGAGCACCGGCTGCGGCCGTGGTCGGCCGGGTTCGCGGTTCCGGTCTTCGCGTTCTTCGCCGCGGGGGTGACGGTCGGGGGCTGGTCCGGGCTGACCGCCACGGCGCTGCACCCCGTGACCATCGGGATCGTCGCCGGATTGGTGATCGGCAAGCCGGTCGGCGTGTTCTCGACGACCTTCCTGTTGGCCCGGTTCACCGGTGCCACGCTCGACGACGACCTGGCCTGGCGCGACGTGTTCGGCGTGTCCCTGCTGGCCGGCATCGGATTCACCGTCTCCCTGCTGATCGGAGAGTTGGCGTTCGGCTACGGGACCGCACCCGGTGCCGACGCCAAGATCGGCGTGCTCGCAGGCTC
>JAHFVB010000489.1 GCA_023264755.1 Mycobacterium sp.
ACATGTGGACGTCGGCCCCGGCTGCGGACCTGCTCCCCGGGCTGCGACGCATCATCGACACGATGCCGCCACATCCGGCGCACTTCCTCTGGCTGAACTGGGGGCCGTCCCCGGCGCGGGAGGACATGGCCTACAGCCTCGAGGATGAGATCTACCTGGCGCTGTACACGGCCTGGTCGGATCCGGCCGACGACGACCGGTACGGCGACTGGGCCCGGTCGAACATGGCCGACCTGGCGCACCTAGCCACGGGGGTCCAACTGGCCGACGAGAACCTGGGCGCCCGGCCGGCCCGCTTCGCCTCCGAGCGCAACATGGTTCGGCTGGACGACGTCCGCGCGACGTGGGATCCCGACGGGCGGTTCCACACCTGGATGGGCCGGGTATGAGCTATCTGGGCTACCGCGGGGCCGACGCCGACACGTCGTTCGGCGAATTCTTTCGACCCGAAATGGCCGAGCTACCAAGACATGTCGTCACCGCGCTGGAGCACGGACCGCAGGCCGAACCCGTGCTAGCGGCCTTCGAGGACGCGGGCGAGCTGCTGGCCGACGGGTACCAGCGGACCGAGAACGGCTACGGCACCGCACGAGGGGGCGGGCTGCAGGTCTCGGTCCGCACCGACATGCCCGGAGTCACGCCCCAGATGTGGGATTGGTGGTTCGGTTGGCACGGTTGCGATCCGCGCCGCTACAAACTGTGGCACCCCCGGGCGCACGTGTCCGCCCGCTGGAGCGACGGAGCGGACTCCGAGGCCTATCTGGGCCGGACGTCGCTGGTGCAGGAGTACCTCGGTTCCCAGTTCGCCCGCGCCGCAATTCAATTCGTGCCACCGCACCGAGTCGGTCTGGACGAGGACCGACTCGCCGGGGGCGTCGCGATCTGCGCACGGCTGGGTTCCAGCGATGTGCCCGTCGACATCGGTTGGCTGATTCACCACGTCCGGCCCACCCCCGACGGGGCGGAAATGCGCTCCCGATTCTGGATGGGTGGGCGTCACGTGGCGCTCCGGTCGGGAAAGTCGGGCGGGTTGGGAACGCCCGGAACGAATGTGGCGGGCCGGGTAATCAAGCCGATAGCCGCTCGGCAGCTGCCGCACCCGCGCGACCTGATGGTGCACTGTGCCCAGGAGATGAACCACCTCGCCGGATTCCTGCCGGAGCTGTACGCACGCTTCCATTGAGTGGCACGGGTAGGCGTGCGGTCGACGAATTCTTGTCGTACCTCGCTGCGATGATGGCGGTATGTCCGCGCCCGCAGCGTCTTTCGCTCCTGAGGTGAGTCCGGCTGAGCGGCTGGCGGTGTTGTTCGAGGAGTTGGCGGAGTTGACCGGTCAGCGCAACGCCATCGACGGCCGGGTGGTGGCGATCGTGGCCGAAATCGACCGCGACGAGCTGTGCGGTGCCACCGGTGCCCGGTCGGTGGCGGCGCTGGTGGCCTGGAAGACCGGCGTCTCATCGGCCAACGCCGCCACCATCGCCACCGTGGCGCACCGGATCGACGAGTTCCCCCGCTGCGCGGCCGGGATGCGGGAGGGCCGGTTCTCCCTGGATCAGGTGGGCGTCATCGCCGCGCGGGCCGCCCAAGGCTCCGATGAGCACTACGCCCAGCTCGCCGAGGTCGCCACGGTCAACCAGCTGCGCACCGCGGTCAAGCTGGAACCGCGACCCCAACCCGAACCCGAACCCGAATCCGATTCCGGTCCGCGGCCCGAGCCGCCGCGTGCGATCAGCACGACGGTGGGTGAGCAGTCCACCACCTTCAAGATCACCCTGCCGCATGCCGAGGCCGCGACCTTCGATGCCGCGCTGCAGTCCCACCACGATGCGCTGATCGCGCAGTGGAAGCGCGACCACGGCCAGGGCGCGGGTGACGGCGCGGGCGTGGGCGTGGGTGACGGCGCTGGCGAGGGCGTCGGCGTGGGCGTTGGGGTGCCGCCGTGGCCGGGCCGCGTCGATGGGTTCCTGAGTTTGATCGAGGCCGGCTGGGACAGCGACGTGGCGCGCCGCCCGCACGGGCAGCGCACCACCGTGGTGGTGCACCTCGACGTCGAGCACCGGTCCGCGGCGCTGCATCTGGGTCCGCTGCTCTCCGATGCCGAACGCCGGTTCCTGCTCTGCGATGCGACGTGTGAGGTGTGGTTGGAGCGGCACGGTCAGGTGATCGGCGCGGGCCGTGAGACCCGGCAGGTCAGCCGGCGGCTGCGCCGGGCGTTGGAGCACCGCGACCGGTGCTGTGTGGTGCCCGGCTGCGGGGCCACCCGGGGTTTGCATGCTCATCACATTCGGCATTGGGAGGACGGCGGGGCCACCGAACTGAGCAATCTGGTGTTGGTGTGCCCGTATCACCACCGGCTGCATCATCGGGGCGGTCTGACCATCAGCGGCCCCGCTGATCAGCTCGTCGTCACCGATGCCGAGGGCACCCCACTGCGCCAGGGCTCACTAGCCCGCCCACCCACGACAGCCCCACCGAACGTCGCACCCTGCCCCGGCCCCACCGGCGAACGCGCCGACTGGTGGTGGTACGACCCATTCCAACCCCAACCACCACCACCGACGACCAACTAGCCGTAGACCGCGTTGGCCGTACACCGCGTTGCCCGTTGCCCGTTGCCCGTTGCCCGTTGCCCGTTGCCCGCGACCGCTAGCCGTAGACCGCTAGCCGTAGACCGTTAGCCGCGGACCGTTAGCCGCAGACCGCGCCCTGGGCGGCCGAACCGACCAGCTTGCGGTACTTGGCCAGCACGCCGGTGGTGTACTTGGGCGCCGGCGGCTCGAATCCGGCCTTGCGGGAATCGAATTCGGCCTCGTCGACGAGCACGTCGAGGGTGCCCTGGCCGACGTCGAGCCGAATCCGGTCGCCGTCGCGCAGGAACGCGATGGGGCCGGCGTCGACGGCCTCCGGCGCGACGTGCCCGACGCACAACCCGGTCGTGCCGCCGGAGAACCGGCCGTCGGTCATCAACAGCACGTCCTTGCCGAGGCCCGCGCCCTTGATGGCGCCGGTGATCGCCAGCATCTCGCGCATGCCCGGTCCGCCCTTGGGGCCCTCGTAGCGGATCACCACGACGTCGCCGGCGACGATGGTGCCGTCCTCCAGCGCGTCCATGGCCGCCCGCTCACCGTCGAAGACCCGTGCGGTGCCCTCGAACACGTCGGAATCGAAGCCCGCGGACTTGACCACCGCACCCTCCGGTGCCAAGGAACCGTGCAGGATCGTGATGCCGCCGGTGGGGTGGATCGGGTTGCTCAGCGCGCGCAGCACCTTGCCGTCGGGATCCGGCGGTGCGATGTGGGCCAGGTTCTCGGCCATGGTCTTGCCGGTGACGGTCAGGCAGTCGCCGTGCATCAGCCCGGCGTCCAGCAGCGCCTTCATCACGACCGGGACGCCGCCGATGCGGTCGACGTCGAACATCACGTGCTTGCCGAACGGCTTGACGTCGGCCAGGTGCGGCACCTTGGCGCCGACCCGGACGAAGTCGTCCAGCGTCAGCTTCACGTCGGCCTCGTGGGCGACGGCCAGCAGGTGCAGCACCGCGTTGGTGGACCCGCCGAATGCCATGACCACCGCGATGGCGTTCTCGAACGCCTCCTTGGTCATGATGTCTCGGGCGGTGATACCGCGCTTGAGCAGCTCGACGACGGCCTCGCCGCTGCGCCGGGCGAAGCCGTCCCGGCGGCGGTCGGTGGCAGGCGGCGCGGCGCTGCCCGGCAGTGACATGCCGATAGCCTCGGCGGCGCTGGCCATGGTGTTGGCGGTGTACATGCCGCCACAGGCCCCCTCGCCGGGGCAGATGGCCCGCTCGATCGCGTCGACGTCCTCACGTGACATCAGGCCGCGAGCGCAGGCGCCGACCGCCTCGAACGCGTCGATGATCGTCACGTCCATCTCGGTGCCGTCCGACAGCTTGGCGATCCCGGGCAGGATCGACCCAGCGTAGAGGAACACGCTGGCCAGGTCCAGGCGGGCGGCGGCCATCAGCATGCCGGGCAGCTACT
>JAHFVB010000490.1 GCA_023264755.1 Mycobacterium sp.
GTGGCGACCACCGGCGCCGACGGCCGCGTCGACGTCTCCCCCAAGGGCGACCCGCCCGGCTTCGTCCACGTCATCGACGACGTCACGATCGCGATTCCCGAGCGCCCTGGCAACAAGCGCGTCGACGGCTACCTCAACGTGCTGCAGCGCCCCCACGTCGGCACGGTCTTCCTGATCCCCGGCCGCGGCGACACCCTACGCATCAACGGCACCGCGCGGATCCTGTCCGACGCCGACTACTTCGATGCCATGGTCGTCGACGGCAAACGGCCCATCCTGGCCCTGGAGCTCGCCGTCGAAGAAGTCTTCTTCCACTGCGCCAAGGCGTTTCTGCGCTCGGATGCGTGGAAGCCGGAGACCTGGGACCCCACCGCCGTGCCGAGCGTCGCGCAACTGGCCAAGGCCTACAAACCGGACCTCAGCGACGAGGCGCTCAGGGAGTACTACCAGGAGGACAACCTCCGGAAGATGCTCTATTGACGCGGTGGCGCGGCAGCGGGTTCGACGGGTTTCGGCTCAGCACGTTTGAAAATGACGGAAAAGGCAATTCCCGACGTCAGGGAACCATCCCTTGAGAGATCGGAAAGACCAATGATCGTCCTCGGCATCATCCTGCTGCTGATTGGTTACTTCGTCGTTACTCCCATCAGCGGACTGCTCACCACCGTCGGCGCAATCCTCGTGATCGTCGGCATCGTGCTGTGGATCCTCGGCGCCGTCGGACGGCCCGTCGGAGGCCGCAAAGTCTGGTTCTAGGTGCCCGACACCGACCTGGAGTCGGTGACTCCTCGGGTGCGACGGGCCGCGGCGTGGGCATGGCGTTTACTCGTCATCCTGGCCGCGGCCTTCGTCGTCTGGCAGCTACTTCAACGTCTCGGCGTGGTCGTGGTGCCGATCGCGCTGGCCCTGATCCTGACCGCACTGCTGCTACCGGCAGTCGACGCGCTGGACCGATACGGGGCCGCTCGCGGTGGCGCCGTCGCCTTCGTCCTGGTCCTGGGGCTGACGGTGCTCGTCGGCATCCTGTCCTTCGTCGTCAACCAATTCGTCGACGGCGCACCACTTCTGGTCGACGAGGTCACCCGCAGCATCGAGAGCACGCGAGACTGGTTGATCAAGGGGCCCGCGCATCTCTCCGGTGACCAGCTCAAGCAGGCCGGCGATTCGGTGATCGATGCGCTGCGCAATCACCAGTCGCAGTTGACCAGCGGCGCCCTGTCGACCGCAGGCACCATCGCCGAAATCGTCACCGGCGCGCTGCTGACGCTCTTCACGGTGATCTTCTTCCTGCTGGGCGGCCGCGGCATCTGGCAGTTCGTCACCAAGGCGGTACCGCAGGCTCAACGCGCCCGGGTTCGCGAAGCCGGCGCCGTCGGCTTCCATTCCTTGGCCGGCTACGCGCGCGCCACCTCGTTGGTCGCACTGGTCGACGCCGTCACCATCGGCAGCGGGCTGGCCATCATGAGCATCCCGCTGGCGCTGCCGCTGGCCTCGCTGATATTCCTCGGCGCGTTCGTTCCGGTGGTCGGCGCGGTCGTCACCGGGTTCCTGGCCGTCATCGTCGCGCTGCTCACCAAGGGCTTCGTCTACGCACTCATCACCTTGGCGCTGATCATCGCGGTCATGCAGCTGGAGGCCCACGTGCTGCAGCCGCTGGTCATGGGCCGCGCCGTCTCGATACACCCGTTGGCCGTGGTGTTGGGCATCGCCACCGGAGGGGTACTGGCCGGAGTCATCGGGGCGCTACTGGCCGTGCCGGCGATCGCCTTCTTCAACACCTTCGTCCGGGTACTGATCGCCGAGCATCCCGACGCGGAGGGCGCTGCGCTCGATGCCGACCGCGGCCCGCTGGTCGACGCCGACTCCGACGACCCACTGTGACCCGGTGCGACTCCGGACGGCTTCATCACCGCCGAAGCGGGTACCCGCCACACTGAAGTGAACGCCGAGACAGTGAGCCGAGACAGTGAACGCGGAAACGCCGCAGCCCGCGTTCGATCAGACCGAAAGCGGGGTTACTCGATGCTGGGACTGCCCTCCGGGGTGCATGCCTGCCTGTTCGATCTCGACGGGGTGCTCACCGACACGGCAAGTGTCCACCGCAAGGCGTGGAAGGCGATGTTCGACGAGTTTCTGCGTCAGTGGTCAGAGCAGACCGGTACGCACCTCGACCCCTTCGACGCCGAGACCGACTACCTCGCCTACGTCGACGGCAAGCCCCGCGAGGACGGCATCCGGTCCTTCCTGCAGAGCCGCGACATCGAGCTGCCCGACGGCGCTCCCGACGACGACCCGACCGCACTGACGGTGCACGGCCTGGGCGCCAAGAAGAACCAGCTGTTTCTGCACACCCTCGACAGTGACGGCGTGCACGTCTTCGAGGGTTCGCGGCGCTATCTGGAAGCCGCGGCCCGCGCTGGACTCGCGGTGGCAGTCGTCTCGTCCTCGGCCAACACCCGCCGAATCCTCGAGATAACCGGACTGGACCAGTTCGTCACGCAACGGGTCGACGGAATCACGTTGCAGGAGCGGCACATCGCGGGCAAACCCGCACCCGACTCCTATCTCGAGGCTGCGCGTCGACTGGGCGTCCCCGCGGCACAGGCAGCGGTGTTCGAAGACGCGATCTCCGGGGTGCAGGCCGGCCGCTCCGGACACTTCGGGCTGGTCGTGGGCGTCGACCGGGTGGGTCGGGCCGACGCGTTGCGGCAGGGCGGCGCCGACGTCGTCGTCACCGATCTCGCCGAACTGCTGGATGACGAATGATCAACGAAGGCACGACATTCCCCATAGAGCCGTGGCACGTCCGGGAGACGACGCTCGACCTCGACATCCTGGCTCAGTCCGAGTCGGTCTTCGCACTGTCCAACGGACACCTCGGGCTTCGCGGAAACCTGGACGAGGGCGAGCCTCACGGACTGCCCGGCACCTACCTCAACTCGTTCTTCGAACTTCGTCCGCTGCCCTACGCCGAGGCCGGATACGGCTACCCCGAAGAGGGCCAGACACTGGTCGACGTGACCAACGGCAAGATCTTGCGGCTGCTGGTCGACGACGAACCCTTCGACGTGAGATACGGCGAACTGCATCACCACGAACGGGTGCTCGACATGCGCGCGGGCACCCTGACCCGCACGGCGCGGTGGACGTCCCCCGCCGGCCAACAGATCGCACTCACCACCACCCGCATCGTCTCACTCGCCCACCGCAGCGTGGCCGCGATCGAGTACGTGGTGGAGGCCGTCGACGAATTCGCCCGCATCACAGTCCAATCCGAGCTGGTGGCCAACGAGGACCACCCCACGACGTCCAACGACCCGCGCGCCGCGGCGCTGCTGAAGAACCCCCTCCAACCCGTGTGCTCGGAAGCCGAGGGAAATCGTGCGGTGCTCATCCATCGCACCCGGTCCAGCGGATTGATGATGGCCGCGGCGATGGACCACGACATCGACGTGCCCGGTCGCGTCGAAGTCCATACCGAGGCCGGCGACGACCTCGCCCGCACCACGGTGATCTGCGGCCTGCGTCCCGGTCAGAAACTGCGCCTGGTGAAGTACCTGGCCTACGGATGGTCGCGGCTGCGCTCCCGCCCGGCCCTGCGCGACCAGGTAGCAGCCGCCCTGACCGGGGCGCGCTACACCGGCTGGCAAGGCCTGCTCGATGCCCAACGGGAGTACCTGGACGAGTTCTGGGACAGCGCGGACGTCGAGGTCGAAGGCGATCCCGACTGTCAGCAGGCAGTCCGTTTCGGACTGTTCCACGTGCTGCAGGCCAGCGCGCGCGCCGAGCGCCGGGCCATCGCGGGCAAGGGCCTGACCGGAACGGGCTACGACGGCCACGCCTTCTGGGACACCGAGGGTTTCGTGCTGCCGGTGCTGACCTACACCCAACCCTCCGCGGCCGCCGACGCGCTGCGTTGGCGGGCCTCGACGCTGGAGCTGGCGCGGCAGCGGGCGCGGTAACTGGATTTGCGGGGCGCGTGCTTCCCGTGGCGCACCAT
>JAHFVB010000097.1 GCA_023264755.1 Mycobacterium sp.
TGCGCAACATGCGCGCCGGCTTGCCGGTTAACGAGCGGCTGCGCACCGTGTCGCGGCTGCCCGCCTTGACGTAGGCCGCCTGCTGGACCGGAGTGTTCTCGGCTTCCTCGACCATGAGCCACTGTGAGCCGGTCCAGGCGCCCTGGGCCCCAAGCGCCAGCGCGGCGGCGATCTGCTGGCCGCTACCGATGCCGCCTGCGGCGAGCACCGGAACGGGTGCGACCTCCTTGACCACCTGAGGCCACAGCACGATCGAGCCGACCTCGCCGCAGTGCCCGCCGGCCTCGCCGCCCTGCGCGATGATGATGTCGACCCCCGCGTCGGCGTGCTTGCGGGCCTGGCTCGGCGACCCGCACAACGCGGCGACCTTGCGACCCGCGGCGTGAATGTGCTCGATCATGTCCTTGGGCGGGGTACCCAGGGCGTTGGCGATGAGCGTCATCTTCGGATGCTTGAGCGCAACCTCGACCTGCGGGGTAGCCGTGGCCTCCGTCCACCCGAGCAGCTGCAGGGTGCTCTCGTTGTCCTCCGCGGTCAGCGGGACGCCGTGATCGGTCAGGATCTTGCGGGCGAAGTCGAGGTGTTCCTGGGGCACCATGTCGACCAGCATCTTCGCCAACTCGTCGGCGGAGAGGTTCGAATCCATGCCCTCGTACTTGTTGGGGATGACGATGTCGACGCCGTAGGTGTGCTCGCCGATGTGCTCGTCTATCCAGTTGAGTTCGACCTCGAGTTGTTCTGGCGTGAAACCCACGGCACCGAGCACGCCGAAGCCGCCGGCCTTGCTGACGGCGACGACGACGTCGCGGCAGTGGGTGAAGGCGAAGATCGGAAACTCGATGCCGAGTTGATCGCATAGGGCGGTGTGCATACCTGCTCCTTGGCTGGGGGACGTCCGCACGCTGACTCAATTGAAACGTGTTCTAGTTTTGTACCCGCCGTCGCGCTCGGGGTCAATCGACGGGGCCACGCGTCAGCGGCATTCGCCCGCTCCCACCGCGCGGATCCGGTTAACATCCGCGATTGTGTGGCCATGGAACTGCAGCACGTGACGCGCTGGTTGGATCATTCGCTCGTGCTCGCGTCCGACTATCGCGTGCCCAAGCCCGAGCGGGTGTGGCCCCTGCTCGAACGGCAGCAGGCCGGACTCGCCGACCTGGGCGCCCACCACGTGCTGGTCTACACCTCGACTACCGACCCTGGCCGAGTGATGGTGCTGATGGCGATCCACGCCAAGGAGACGGTGATGGAGGTGCTGCGTTCGCGAATCTTCTTCGATTGGTTCGATGCCGTCGGCGTCGACGACATTCCCGCGGTATTCGCGGGGGAACTGATCGAACGCCTGGAGCTGGTGGGCGCCCCCGTGCGTTCGGCGCCGCAGGTCGTGGTGTCCGTGGTGACGACGGTGGACGACGTGACCAACCTAATCACCCACGTCCGGGAGACGGCCCAGGACCTGCGCAGCGCGGGGGTGCGCCGCTTGTCGATCTTCGACGCATTCGACGACGCGCGCGAAGTGATGATGCTGTTTCAGCTCGACGACGAGAAGCACGCACGCCACTGGCTGCGCGACTCAGACCTGTCGACCGAGTGGATGGGCAAGGCCGGCATGGGCGCATATCCGCCGGTCTTCATCGGTCGGCTCCAGGGCACGCTGCGCGTCGACGAGGCACCTCGCGCGGACGACGGCTGATGTACGTGTGCCTGTGCGTCGGGGTGACCAACAAGACGGTCGCCGACGCCGTGGCCGCGGGCGCATCGACGTCCAAGCAAGTGGCGGCAGCCTGCGGTGCCGGCTCGGAGTGTGGACGTTGTCTGCGCACCGTCCGGTCGATCATCGAGGCTGAGCGCCCCACCGCCGCGACCGCGCGGGACCGGTGACGCGCAGTACGGGCCAGCCGGAGCGGGCCGCCTCGGCGGCCAGGCCCGGACGTGGGTTCACCGGCCGCGGGTGGCCGACGACGCGCATCAAGAACGAGTCCTCGTCGCCGTCGGCGTAGAAGTAACTGCGTTGCAGGTCGATGTCGTGCGCCGCGCTGAACGATTCGACGGCGGCGGCCTTCCTGGCCCCCCAGACGATCGGCGCGACGATGCCGCCCGTGAGCAGGCCGTGTTCGTCGACCTCGAAGTGATTGCAGATGACGTTGGCGACGTCGAGCTGCCGCGCCACGGGTTCGGCGTGGATGGTCAGCGCTGACGAGCTCACCACCACGGTGTGGCCGCGCTCTTGATGTGCGCGCACCACCTGGCGCATGCCGGCGAACACGCGCGCTTCGATGTGGCGCCGGAAGAGCCACTCCCCAAGTGTGTCGAGCTCGCTCAGGGATTCCCCGCGCAGGTATCCGGCGGCTCGGACGATCAGCCGCTCGAACTCCATCCGGCCCAACCGGTAGCGCACCGACGCTTCCAGCACTCCCAATACCTCGCCGATCCTGGCTTGGCCATTGCGGAGGCGGTGGCCTGCGTGTGTCATCGCGGTGAATCCGGAGACGAGCGTGCCGTCGAGGTCGAAGTAGGCCCCGATGTGCGGGCCGGAGGGGCTCACCGCCAGTTCGGCCAGATGGGGTGCGACGGAGGCCTCCGGGCCGCTCACCGGGTCGCTTGGCGTCCCTCGACCCACTGCAGGTACCCGTGGCCCACCGTTGTCCATGGCGACTCCCGTTCTGCGGCCTCGTGCTCGGTCTCGACCCAAGTTTGCCTGGTGCCGACTTCTGCAATGACATTCGTCGTGGCGGTAGGGTTGGTTGGTTCGCCGGGACCGGCGATGTCGGGGGGTGGCTCCGGGTGAGTGCGCGGTCGAATGGCCCGGATTTCGGACGATCACGAGCGCTCGGGTCGGCCACCTGAGTGGTCAGGGCGCGGCCGATCGGCATGATGAGGCAGCCATCCGATAGGTTCGACCGCAGCAGTATCGTGTTTGCAACGGTTCAGCCTCAGCCTCGCAATCACGGGTGGCGACGCCGTCTCGTACCCAGCGCAGACGGCCAAAGAGGGAAGTTGGGCCTTGAACGAACAACGCGAATCATCCACCGACGACGCGACGGCATCGTCCGCATCGACGTGCGAGGTGACCGAACGCTGGGTCGGCCAGGTGGCCATCGTGGCCGTGTCCGGCGTGATCGACGCGCTGACCGCACCGCAATTCGAGCAGGCGCTGCGCGCCGCCGTGGCGAACCAACCCGAAGGTCTCGTCGTCGACTTGACGGCGGTCGAGTTTCTCGCCTCTGCGGGCATGGGCGTCTTGGTTGCGGCGCACGACGCCGCGGGCGATGGGACACGCTTCTGTGTCGTCGCCGACGGCCCGGCCACCAGTCGGCCACTCAAGTTGGTCGGCATCGCCGACATCGTTCCGCTGCGTGCGACTCTCGAGGCCGCGCTGGAGGCGCTGCAGAGCTAGACACGCTTAGCCGGTGCATCGACGGGGTACCTCACTGCTGTCATGATCGATTCAATGCCTGCCGCAGAGGTCGCCAACGCCGAACGCTTCGAGCGGCTCGGGATCGCGGCCACGCTTCAAACGGCGGCGCGAACTCGTGAGGAATTCGCGACCTGGCTGCGTCAGTTCTTCGACCTCGACCCGGTTCGCCTGAGCGATCTGGTGTTGGCGATCAACGAGGCCCTGGCCAACAGTGCCGAGTTCGCCTACGGGACCACCGACGAGCCCGGCACGATGGATCTGCGGGCGTGGCACGACCCCGCCGACGCGTCCATCACCGTGGTCGTCGCCGATCATGGCGTGTGGCGGCAGGCCGACGCGGAGCCGCCAACGCGCAACCGGGGCCGTGGAATTCCCTTGATGCGGGCGCTTTCGGATCTCACCGCCATCGAAACGTCCGTCGACGGCACCCAAGTGCGCCTGGTGTGGACCGACGTCGCCCGGCGCTAGTGGGTTACGCGGGCAGGCCGTACAGTCCCTTGCCCGTGCCCAGGGGTAGGTCCAGGGTGGTGCGGATGCCCGGCTCGGCCGCGAGCACGTCCGGGATTGCATTCACGATTCGACCCGCGGCCGCCAAGATCGCCGCGTATGGGGCGCCGCCGTTGCGACTGGTGGGCACGATGTCGACGAAATACGAAGGCTCACCGGTGATCTCGACGCGGTACGACCCGCCTGGGTGGGCCGGCTGCGCCCAGTCCGGGCGCAGGTCGGCGCGCAGCCGCGTGACGTGCTCGACGACGATCACCGGTGCGCCGTCGACCATGCCCTCGATGAGGAAGCGCAGCGCCGCGACGGTGCCCTTGGCGATGTGTCCGGCCGCGACCTCCAAGTCCTCTGGTGCCGGCTCCTGCTCGACGGAGTCCCTGATCTCGTCCACCTCGACGCCCAGCCCGGCGGCCAGCTGGCGGATCGCCGTACCCCAGGCGATGCTCAGCACGCCGGGCAGGAACAGCATGGGCAGGTCGCCGATTTCCTTGCCGAAGCCCATCACGTCGAACATCACGGTTTCGCCGTCATAGGTGGCGTAGTCGGCGATCTCCATGGTGCGGATCTGCCGGATGCTCTGGCACGTACTCGCGAGTGCGAAGGGCAGTAGGTCCGTCGCAAAGCCCGGATCGACGCCGGTGATGAAGACACTCGAATTGCCTTCTCGGGCAGCATCTTCAACGCCTGCGATGAACTTGTCCGGAATCACCTGCCACGGGAATTGAAGCACTCCCGGGGCCGACCCGACGACGTCGATGCCGGCGGCCAGTAGCTGGCGGACGTCGGCCATCGCCTCCTTGAGCCGGACGTCGCCCATCGCGCAGTACACGACCGCGTCGGGCTGAGTCGCCACGATGGCCACGAGGTCGTTGACGGCAGCGATTCCGGTCGTCACGGGCAGGCCCGCCAGCTCGCCGGCGTCCTTGCCGACCTTGGCATCGGAGGACACCCAGACGCCGGTCAGCTCGAACCGTGGATCGTTGATGAGCTGACGCAGTGCGAGGCTGCCGCAGTTTCCGGTGCCGATGAGCGCGACGCGTATCGCCATGCCTTCCCTTTCCGTCCGGCTCCGCCGAGACGCCTAGCAGTATGCGTGGTCGACACCGGAATTGGAACAGGTTCTAGTTTGATTTCTGCGTACGGTAGCCTGACCCGTCATGGGACGCGTGGACGGAAAAGTGACACTGATCAGCGGTGGGGCTCGGGGAATGGGCGCCGCCGATGCAAGGGCCCTGGTGGCCGAGGGCGGAAAAGTGGTCATCGGCGACATCCTCGATGACGAGGGCAAGACGCTTGCCGACGAGCTCGGCGAGGCCGCTCGCTACGTCCATCTCGACGTCACCGACGCCGAGCAGTGGGACGCCGCGGTCAACGTCGCCGTCGAGGCCTTCGGCAAGCTCACCTCGCTCGTCAACAACGCGGGCATCGTGGCCCTGGGCAAGATCGGCCAGTTCGACATGGCCAAGTGGCAGAAGGTCATCGACGTCAACCTGACCGGAACCTTCCTGGGCATGCAGGCCGTCGTCGCGCAGCTGAAGGCAGCCGGCGGCGGGTCGATCGTCAACGTGTCCTCCATCGAGGGGCTGCGCGGCGCCCCCATGGTGCACCCCTACGTGGCGTCGAAGTGGGCCGTGCGTGGGCTGGCGAAGTCGGCTGCCATCGAGCTTGGCCCGCAGAACATCCGCGTCAACTCGATTCACCCGGGCTTCATCCGGACGCCCATGACCAAGTACTTCCCCGACGACATGGTGACCGCGCCGCTGCGCAGACCCGGCCAGCCCGAAGAGGTGGCGGCCTTCGTGGTGTTCTTGGTCAGCGACGAGTCGTCGTTCGCGACGGGCGCCGAGTTCGTGGTGGACGGTGGACTGGTCACCGACGTCCCGCACAAGGACCTCGTCTAGGGCCACGCGCGGACGCCCACGGTTGGGAGCGCCCGCGACCCTGCACGCCACGACCGACGGTTACCCGGCTGATCAGCGGTAACGCTGCCAGCTGAGGACGCCGCCGGGAACGCCATGCACAATGCTTGTCAACGCATTGGGCGAGGCGGGGCGCCACCATCACCGGAGGAGGCAGGGCAATAGCGACTGCGCTGCGCCGAACCCTCGGCTGGGGCACCGCCGCCACGCTCGTCATCGTGCTGGGCATATGTGCCGGAGACCTGCCCCGATTCGCCCGACCCGAACGTCCCGCGGCCCAAGTCGTGCTGTCGAGCGGCTGGACGCTGGCCTCGTCCCGGGACGTCCCGGCCGACGGTGCGACGGTCTCCACACCGCACTACCGGGATTCGGACTGGCATCACGTGCGCGCGATGCCGGCCACGGTATTGGAGGCGCTTCGGGCCGACGGCACGTTCCCCAATCCCTACTACGGCACCAACCTGCTCGACGGCGTCCCGCAGGACCTGTATCTGCAGGACTGGTGGTATCGCACGACGTTCGCAGCGCCCGTCGGCCACAGCACCTACCGACTGGACTTTCCCGGCATCAACTACCGAGCCGAAGTGTGGCTCAACGGCCACCTCGTCGCCGGGCCCGAACAGGTCGTCGGCATGTACGTCGATCACGAACTCGACGTCACGCCATGGATCAAGCCTGGGCGGCCCAACGTGCTCGCGGTGAAGGTCACGCCAGAACGATCGCTACAGGACATCAACGGCGTCGAACTGGCCGACAGCTGGTTCGACTGGATCAACTGGAATTACCTCGGATACCAAGGCCCCGGAAAGAACCCCGCCAACGGCAACTCCTTCGTCCCCGATCGCAACGCGGGCATCTGGAAGCCGGTGTACCTGCGGATGACGGGCGTCGTGGCGATCGGCGCCTCCGCGGTCAACACCCAGCTGCCGTTGCCGAACACCAACAGCGCTGCGCTGACCATCCGCAGCCAGCTCCGCAACTTCTCGCCGCGACGGGAGCGCGGGCTGCTGCGGGCCACGATTACGCGCCAGGGCAAGCCCACGGTTCAGGTGGAGCAGGCGGTCACGCTCGGACCAGGCGAGCAACGCGAGGTCAGCTTCACCCCAAGCGAATTCAGCGCACTGACCCTGGACCGCCCGGACCTGTGGTGGCCGTACACCATGGGCAAACCCAATCTCTACGACCTGCATTTGGAGTTCGTCCAGTTCGACCAGGCCACCGACTACACCAGGCTGCGCTTCGGCGTCCGCACCGTCACGCAGGGCCGCGACGACGACGAACGCTTCCCCGAACTGGGCCAGGGCGGAAGTTTCTACCTGCAGGTCAACGGACGCAACTTCCTGGTGCGTGGCGCGACGTACACCCCCGACCTGCTGTTCAGATACGACCCCGACCGGGACGCCGCCATCCTCGCGTACGTCAGAGATCTCGGGCTCAACATGATCCGGTTGGAATCGAAGATCCCGGCCAAGGAATTCGTTGAGCAAGCCGACGAGTTGGGCATCCCGCTGATGGTCGGCTGGATGTGCTGCAACCAGTGGGAGAAGTGGCCGCAGTGGGGTGACGAGGACATGCGGGTGGCCCAGGAGAGCCTGCGATCGCAACTGGAACTGCTGCGCTCACATGCCTCGGCCTTCATCTGGGCCAACGCCAGCGACGGCCACCCGCCACCGCCGGTGCTGGAGAAGTACCGCGCCATCCTGCGCGACCTGCATTGGCAAAACGCGGTGGTCGACACCGTGTCGTCCTACGCCGGCACCGCCGACGGGCAACGGGTGTGGGACGGCATCCAGATGGCCGGGCCCTATACCTGGCGGCCGCCGTCGTACTGGTTCTCCGGTCGCTATCGCGCAGCTCGAGGCGCCTCGGCCGAGCAGGGCGACAACGAACACATCCCGCCCTATGCGAGCCTCACCAAGTTCATCCCGCCCGACAAGCTGTGGCCCATCAACGACACCTGGTCCTTCCACGCCGGATCGAATACCGGCAATGCCGCGTTGACGAGCATTCAGCGCGTGATCAATCGGCGCTACGGCCGGTCCAGCGGGGCCGAGGAGTTCACCCGCAAGGCGCAGCTCGCGCACTACGAGTCGACCAGGGCACAGTTCGAATCCTTCGCCGCACTCGGTTGGGCCGGCCACAAGATGTCGATCTACTGGATGCTCAACAGCCATTGGCCATCGTTCTTCGGCAACATCTTCGACTACTACCTCCGGCCCGGAGGGGCGTACTACGGCGCGAAGAAGGGGCTGCGTCCGTTGTCGGCGGTGTTCGACTCGTACGGCACCGGCGACGGTGCGGTGGCGAAGGTCAGCGTCGTCAACCAAAGCCCGAACGAGGCCGCCAACGTGCGCGTGCGGGTGCGCGTCTACGACCTGCAGGGCAACGTGCGAGACGACCGCACGTCCGACCCCGTCACCGTGGCCTCCGGCGACGCGGCCCAGGCGCTGAGCCTGCCTCGAGAGGCGCGCGACTCGCGCGTGTTCTTCGTCAGGTGCGAGCTGGTGGACCAGACGGGCCAGGTAGTCGACGAGAACGTGTACTGGCAATCGCAGCTCAACGACGACGTGGGCGACCCGAACGACGACTTCGCCTTCGACGCCAATCAGGCCGTTTGGGCGGACATGACGTCGCTGAACTACCTCACCCGCGTACCCTTGGGCGTCACTGCCGAGCGAACGACGAACGGCGCGGGACAGCAGGTGGTCACCGTTAAGCTTCACAACGGCACGCGCCGGATTGCGTTCTTCGAACGGGCCGAGCTCACCCCGACCCGGGATGGAGACGAAATCCTGCCCATCGAGTACGACGACAACTACGTGACGGTCTTCCCAGGTGAGACCGTCACGGTGCGAGGGTTGGTGCCCAACCCGTACGCCGACGCGAACTGGGTGCGGGTCACCGGATACAACACCCCACCCGTCGTCGTGCCGGTCGCGTGAATCGGACACGATGCCAAGGCAGTCGAACTACGAGTTGAACGACGACATGAATGACGACATCGAAGGAGGACAGTGATGTCCGAGTCGAACGAACGAACCACTCTTGCCGAGGTATCGGAAGGCGTCGGCTGGAAGCGCCGGATCGACGAGCGCGTCGACATCTACGTGCGGCCGCCCTTCCGCGTCCGGGTGATCTGGCGCGGCGACGACGCGATCAGTGGGGGTTCCCGGTTTCAGGACGACGTCATGGAGTCCTACTCGCGTGACCTCGACACCGTGAAGGGCTGGCTCGCCCGCTAGTCACACGACGAATCGGCCGCCACCGGGCGGCGGGGGACCATCGCCCGGACGGCCGATACCGCGACCGGCGCCATCGACAGCACCGCGATCGCCACCACCATCCAGTCCAGGTGCGCGCTGACGAACGACACCCCACCCAGGTGATAGCCGACGATCGTCAGCCCGAGCGTCCACGCCACCGCACCGATGACGTCGTAGGCCAGGAACACCCGGTACCGCATGCCGGACGCCCCGGCGATCACGGGTGCGAAGGTGCGTACCACTCCGACGAAGTGCCCGATGACGATCGTCTTGCGGCCGTGGCGCTCGAAGAACTGGTGCGAGGACGTCAGGTAGTGCTTCTTGAACAGCCGCGCGTCCTCCTTCTTGAACAGCGCGGGGCCCAGCCGGCGACCGATGAAGTACCCGAGCTGACCACCACCGATTGCGGCGATCGCGGCGCACGGCGCAAGCGTCCAAATCCCGACCGGCGCATCTGCCTGAGCCGCCAGCAGCCCCGCGGTGAAGAGCAGGGTGTCGCCGGGCAAGAAGGGGAACAGCAAGCCGGTTTCGATGAGCACGATGAGCATCACCCCTGGCAACACCGCCGAGCCGAACACCCCACCAGCGCCCAGCCAGTACATCGGGTCCATTACCGGAGGCAAGGCCAAGACGCTGGTGGTCATGGCCGCTCAAGCTAGCTCGCTGACCTTGCGAGGTGGCAAACGGCGGGTGGATCACTCGAGTTCGTGCCGGCCTCCTTGTCCAACTCGCCCGGGAAGCCGCACGCCGCCCGACCGCTGAGCCCGGGTCGTAATGTCTTACCCCGTGAGTGTGCGCGCAGGCATCGTCGTCACCGGAACCGAAGTGCTGACCGGACGGGTCCAAGACGCCAACGGTCCGTGGCTGGCCGATCAGTTGCTCGAACTTGGAGTCGAGCTCGCTCACATCACCATCTGCGGCGATCGCCCCGAGGACATCGAGGCGCAGCTGCGCTTCCTGGCGGCCGACGGGGTCGACCTCATCGTCACCAGCGGCGGATTGGGCCCGACCGCCGACGACATGACCGTGGCGATCGTCGCCCGGTTCTGCGGCCGCGAGCTGGTCTTGGACCCGGAGCTCGAACAGACGATCGCGAACATCCTCAAGAAGCTGATGGGCCGGCGCGAAGGCGTCGACTTCGAGGCCGTCATGGCCGCCAACCGCAAGCAAGCCATGGTGCCCGCGGGGGCCCAGATACTCAGTCCCGTCGGCACGGCGCCGGGGGTGGTGGTGCCGGGTACGGCGGGCAGGAGCGAAGCGACCGGGGGATTGGCTACGGCGGGCAGGAGCGAAGCGACCGGGGGATTGGCTACGCCGACCGTCGTCGTGCTGCCAGGGCCGCCGCGCGAGCTCCAGCCCATGTGGCGCGTGGCGGTGCAGACTGCGGCCGTCCAGCAGGCGATCGCCGGTCGTACCGTCTACCGCCAGGACACGATCCGCATGTTCGGGCTGCCCGAATCCGGGTTGGCCGAAACGCTGCGCGAGGCCGAGCAGAGCGTGCCAGGGTTCGACCGGCTGGAGATCACGACGTGCCTGCGGCGCGGCGAGCTCGAGATCGTCACGCGCTACGAACCCGACGCCGCACCGGTCTACGAGCAGCTCGTCGGCGTGCTCCGCGCTCGCCACGGGCGTGAACTGTTCTCCACCGACGGGGCGCTCGTCGACGACCAGGTCGCCCACCTGCTGGCCGGCCGCACCATCGCGACGGCGGAGTCGTGCACCGCGGGCATGGTGGCGGCCCGACTCACCGACCGCGCGGGCTCGTCGGCCTACGTCGCCGGTGGCGTCGTGTCCTACTCCAACCAGGCCAAGATGGACCTGCTGGGAGTCGACGCCGAGCTGCTGGAGGCGCACGGCGCGGTGTCAGAGCCGGTGGCCGAGGCCATGGCCGCCGGCGCGCTGGAGCGCTTCGGTGCCGATACCGCGGTCGCCATCAGCGGCATCGCGGGTCCAGGTGGCGGAACCGCCGAAAAGCCGGTGGGCACGGTCTGTTTCAGCGTCAAACTCGCCGACGGTTACACCGATACCCGCACGCTACTGCTGCCCGGTGACCGCTCCGACGTCCGCGAACGCTCCACGACGGTCGTCATGCACATGCTGCGCCGGGCGCTGACCGCCGCCGACGCTCACTGAGCGCATGTCCTCCTCGTTCACCGACGCACAGCTCGACGCGATCCTCGACGAGTTTCCCGTGCTGACCGGACGAGAGCGCCGGCTCGAAGAACTGTCCGGCGGACTGACCAACCGCAACGTCAAGATCATCACGCCCACCGGCACCTACGTGGCGCGGTGCTCGGGCAATTCCTCGGGCCTGCTGGGTATCGACCGCGACCAGGAGCACTACAACTCCCGCGCCGCCGCCGAAGCCGGAGTCGGCGCCCCCGTGATCGACTACCGGCCCGACCTCGGCA
>JAHFVB010000491.1 GCA_023264755.1 Mycobacterium sp.
GCACGGTGACCTGCTCGACCGCCGCTTGCATGGCGATCAGCTCGTGCGCGTCGACGACCTGGGCCACCGGCTGCTCCGGGGCGCCCCAATCGAGCCGGCGACGGAGCATCGAAACCTCTTCTGATTCCGAGAGATAGCGCAGCTCGAGCCGGATGGTGAACCGGTCCAGCTGCGCCTCCGGCAGCGGGTAGGTGCCTTCGTATTCGATGGGATTGTCGGTCGCCAACACGAGGAACGGCTCGGGCAGCCGGTGCGTGACGCCGTCGATGCTGACCTGTCCCTCGGCCATCGCCTCCAGCAGGGCGGCTTGGGTCTTGGGCGGCGTGCGGTTGATCTCGTCGGCCATCAGGAGGTTGGTGAAGATGGGCCCGCGCCGAAAGTCGAACCGGCCCGATTGCATGTCGTAGATGGTCGAGCCGAGCAGGTCGGCGGGCAGCAGGTCGGGCGTGAACTGTGCGCGGGTGAACTCGAGACCCAGTGCGGCGGCGAAGGATCGGGCGATCAGCGTCTTGCCCAGCCCGGGGAGATCCTCGATGAGCACGTGTCCGCGGGCCAGCACGGCGACGAGGATGAGCCTCAACGCGGCGCGTCTGCCGACCACCGCCCGCCCCACCTCGTCGAGCACGGTTTCGCAACGCGCCGCCGCCGTCGTCGCGGCCGATGAGGTCATATTCGCTCCAACCGTTGCAGGACTTCATCCAGCACCGCCCGGCCGGGGCCGGGTTCGCCACCACCCGTGCGGGATACGTTGTCGGGGTCGACCCACGTCCACAGTTCTGCTCCGAAGACGAGCTCGGCCATCGATTGGAACGCCTTGGGATCCTTGCCCTTTCGCTGCCCGATCGCGAGCTCGAACTGCCGCGCGAGCATCGGGCGCAGGTGCTTGTCCCAATCCGATCTGGTGGTCTCCGACCAGGCCACCAACGTCTGGGTGCGGGCCAGCCAGCGCCGCAACGACTCGGCCGGATCTCGCGGCCGCGACTCGTCGATCCCGGCGGCCTCCTCGCGCGTCAGTAGCCACCGCGCGCCGAACAGCGCCCCGGCCGCCACACCGCACGCGGCCACCAACACCAACTCCCGGTCCGGTACCCGCAGTACGAGTGCCTCGACCACCACGATCAGGGCGACCGACAGCGCGACCAGCGTCCTCACGTTCGGCTCGGCAGTTCGGCCAGCACCTGCTGAAGAGCCTCGACGGCGGCTTCGCGGTGACCTTCGGTCATGACGTGCGAACTGAAGCGCGCCTCGTCGAACAACTCGACCAGCGCAGTCGCACTACCCGGGCCGAGCGCACGCTGCCCGACCGCACGCGCCAGCACTTCGGACGCGGTGTCGAACTCCTGAGGGGCGGCGCCCGGCACTCGGGCCAGCTCGCGTTCCATCGCCGCGTAGCACGCGATGATCGCCTTGCGCGGTTCCCGGCTCAGATCCTCGACCGCCGCAAGCCCTACTTCGGCAGCGCGGACCAGCGCGTCGGAATCGGTGTCCGGCGCTGCCGACTCCAGCTCGGCGCCGAACTCCGGGCCGGGCGCTGCGTTGCGCCGCGCTCGGCGCGAGGTCACCAGCGTGCTGGCCACCAGGACCCCGAGGAACACGACGGTGCCCGCGTAGAAGTAGCCGATCAGACTCGAATCATCTTGGTGCTGATCATGATTCGGCCGCGCTCCGGGCGCACCGGGGGCGGCGGTCGAATCGGGGCTGGCACCCGGAGTGAAGTCGGGCGCACTCACCGGGCCATTCCCGCCTGGCCCACCCAGCCCACTGAGCGCCATCGCGATCGCCAACCACACCAGCAGCAGGCCGAACGCGATGACCATCGCTCGCCACGACAGCCGTCCGGCGTCGCGGCGAAGCCAGGCCGGCGTGCTCGACGCGCCCGACCGACCCGCCGTCCGGTTGCGGGTTCGCAGCACGACCGCCACCGTGACGATCGCCACGGAGCCCAGCAGCAGGACGACGACTACCACCAGTGCTGCCGGATTGTCGGCCGCCGGCGTGCGGGGGACGCGTTCGGCACCGGGCAAGCGGCCACGCAGGCTGACTGTGGCGAGCACCAGCAGCGTCGCAAGTGCGAGCGCGCGTCCTGCCGAGCCATCCCACCGGCTTGCCATCAGAATCCGATGGTAAGCCGAGGACCAACGCCAGGTCCGTTAGTTCGCGGGCCCCGCAGCTTCCCGCTCGGCGGCCTCGACCAGCCGCTTGGAGACACCCTGGATCGTGTTGCGCATGATCGCGAGCACGACCGGACCGGTGCCGGGGATCGCACCGTCGGAGAACGAACCCGACCACTTCAGGTCGGTACCGCCCGCGGCGTTCGGGGTGAACACCACTTCGGCGCGGTAGTCCTTCGCGGGTCCCTTCCCGACGAACGTGTAGACGTGTTTGCGGTCCTGCTCGTACTCGACCGTCTCCTCGCGCATCAGCACGGGCCACATGCCGACCTTGCGGATGGCTCCGAGGCCCCCGGGCGCGGGGTCCCCCTGACGCTCCCAACTCGACTGAACGATCGTGGGACCTGCCCATTTCGACCAGCCCGCCCCGTCGGTCTCCAGCCGAAACAAGACGGCGGGTGGGGCGCTGCTGGTACGGGTGACCTCGAAGCTGTACTTGCGATCCGGCATGGGGGTGACCCTACTTGGGCAACGGCAGGGTGGTGCCGGTCTCGCCTTCGCCGAACTCCCAGACCCGCGCCGCCAAGTCGTAGTCACACGCCACCGGCGACCGGCCGATCAGCACCGGGGCACCGCGCAACCCACGGAAGCCGTCGACGCCCACGTAGCTGCCGGGCGGAATCGGCTCGCTGAGGCAGTACAGCGTCGGCGCCGCACCCGCGTCCAGATCGTTGGCCAGCGCGTTGCCGGCGGTCTGCACCACGCGGTGCAACACCGACATCAGCGGCTTGTCGGACACGTTCGAGATATTGGAGGCCACCCACCCGGGATCGGTCAGCTGCGCGACGACCGGTGAGTTCGCCGCGCGTAGCCTGCGGTCCAACTCGAGACCCCACAACATCACGGCCAGCTTCGAGCGCGCGTAGGCGCCCATCACGTTCCACTTGGAAGAGCGCAGCTGCATGTCGTCGATGTTCAACTTCGCCGCCTTGTGCCCTCCCGACCCGACCGTCACGATCCGCGTGCGGATGCGGTCGAAGATCAGGTTGGTCAGCGCGAACGGACCGAGGAAATTCGTGCCCAACATCAGCTCGAATCCATCGACGGTCTCGCTGCGCTGCTGGGCGACCACACCCGCGTTGTTGATCAGGACGTCGATGTCGTCGCACACCTCGTCGAGCCGCGCAGGAAACGCCCGCACCGAACTCAGGTCGGCCAGGTCGAGCGGGAGCACCGTCGTCGTTCCACCCAACTCGGCCGCCCGTTGCGCCCCGAGCTCTGGGTTGCGGACCGCCAAGATCACGTGCGCCCCCGCGTTCACCAGCGCGCGGGCGGTGCCAAGGCCCACCCCATTGGTCGCGCCCGTCACGACGATGCGTTGGCCGGTCAGGTCGCCGAGTCGGGCCGGCGTCCAACGTCCCCGGCCGGGCCCACTCCCCACGTCGCTGCGCTCCTGCCCGCCGGGTCCAATCCCCAAGTCGCTGCGCTCCTGCCCGCGGGACACCTCCACCCGACGGAGTCTAAGGGGAGCCCTCCCGCCGTACTCCCCCCAATTCCCACGTAAATTCCGTGTTACGCACGTGTTACCTATATGCTGGGCGCATGCGCACGAAGAGCGTGTTTAGCGAGGTCGAGACCCTGCTGTGCCGGGACGCCTTCCGTTACGTTTCGCCACTGGCTCTCGAGATTCACGTCCGTGCGGTCAGCCGCACCGTCCGTACCGCGAACCCAGCCTTCATCTCCGATGCGGGGCTCGATGCCATCGCCGCCGGCCGGGTCACCACCATGGCCGCCGCCGAACTGTGTTTGGCCGGACTATGGCACCGCACCACCACCGGGTACGGCGGCTACGTCATCGCCGATTCCGAGC
>JAHFVB010000098.1 GCA_023264755.1 Mycobacterium sp.
GTGCCCCCGAATCCCACGTGCGGGTTGGGGTCGCGCAGCACGTTGAAGTTGTGCGGATCGTCGAAGACGTCCTCGTCGAAGTTGGCCGAGCGGTACGAAAGGACCACGCGCTGGCCCGTCTTGATCGGCACGCCCGCCAATTCGGTGTCTTCGAGCGCGGTGCGCTGGAACGCCGACACCGGGGTGGCCCAGCGGACGATCTCGTCGGCGGCCGTCGCCGGGCGCTCCCTCTTGTAGAGCTCCCATTGTTCGGGGTTGTTGGCGAACGCGATCATGCCGTGGGTGATCGAGTTGCGCGTGGTCTCGTTGCCCGCGACCGCCAGCATGATGACGAAGAATCCGAACTCGTCGTCGGTGAGCTTCTCGCCCTCGATGTCGGCCTGAATCAGGGTGGTGACGATGTCGTCGGTCGGGTTCTTGCCCCGCTCGTCGGCCATGGCCATCGCGTACATGATCAATTCCATCGACGACTGCGCCGGATCGACGTCGGCGTACTCCGGGTCTTCGCCCGCGGTCATCTCGTTGGACCAACGGAACAGCTTGTCCCGGTCGTCCTGCGGCACCCCGAGCAGCCCGGCGATGGCCTGCAGCGGCAGCTCGCAACTCACCTGCTCGACGAAGTCGCCGCCGCCCTGGGCGGCAGCCGTCTTGACGATGTTCTGAGCGCGCTGCGCGAGCTCGTCGCCCAGGCGGCCGATGGCACGGGGGGTAAAGCCCCGCGAGATGATCTTGCGCAGTCGGGTGTGCTGCGGTGCGTCCATGTTGAGCAGCACCGCCCCCTGCAGGTCGATCGCCTCGCGAGTCATCGCCTGCGGCCACACCGGGATGGCACCGTCTGGCGAGCTGCCGAACAGATCGCTGCGCTTGGACACCTCCTTGACGTCGGCGTGCTTGGTGACCAACCAGTAGCCATGGTCGCCGAAGCCGCCGGTACCACCGGGTACGTCGACCCAGTGGACGGGCTCTGCCTTGCGCAGTTCCGCGAGCTCCGCGACCGGTAATCCGGCCAGGTTGACGTCGGGATCCAGGAAGTCGAAGTCGGCCGGAATCTTGAGGGGTGCCATGAGTGCGCTCCTAACTGAAACATGTTCTAGTGCCAGTAAAACACGCCTTCACCGCAGATCAAAGGCGTGGCAGCATCCCCGCTTGTCAGAGTAACGAAACGTGCTCTAGCCTGGCGGAATGGGTAACCCTGTCATCGTCGAAGCCACCCGCAGCCCCATCGGCCGGCGGAATGGATGGTTGTCTGGCCTGCACGCCACCGAGCTCCTGGGCGCCACCCAGCGCGCGCTCGTCGAGAAGGCGGGCCTCGACCCAGCCGAGGTCGAGCAGGTCATCGGCGGCTGCGTCACGCAGTACGGCGAGCAGTCCAACAACGTCACCCGGGTGTCGTGGTTGACCGCAGGCCTGCCCGAGCACGTCGGCGCCACCACGATCGACTGTCAATGTGGCAGCGCCCAGCAGGCCAACCACCTGATCGCCGGCCTGATCTCCGTCGGCGCCATCGACATCGGCATCGCATGCGGCGTCGAGGCGATGAGCCGGGTGGGCCTCGGCGCCAACGCCGGGCCCGATCGTTCGGCCATCCGGTCGAAGTCGTGGGACATCGACATGCCCGACCAGTTCACCGCCGCCGAGCGAATCGCCAAGCGGCGCGGGATTACTCGCGAGGACATCGATCAGTTCGGCTTCGACTCGCAGCGCAAGGCGAAGGTGGCCTGGGCCGAGGGACGCTTCGACCGCGAGCTCAGCCCGATCGTCGCCCCCGTGCTCGACGAGCAGAAGCAGCCGACGTCCGAGCTCGCCCCCGTCACCCGCGACCAGGGCTTGCGCGACACCACGCTGGAGGGCCTCGCGCAGCTCAAGCCCGTGATCGAGGGCGGGATTCACACCGCGGGCACGTCGTCGCAGATCTCCGACAGTGCGGCCGCCGTGCTGTGGATGGACGAGGACAAGGCCAAGGCGCTCGGACTACGACCGCGGGCGCGGATCGTCAGCCAGGCCAACGTCGGCGCCGAGGCGTACTACCACCTCGACGGACCGGTCCAGTCGACCGCCAAGGTGCTCGAGAAGGCCGGCATGAAGATGGGCGACATCGACATCGTCGAGATCAACGAGGCCTTCGCATCGGTGGTGCTGTCGTGGGCCCGAGTGCACGAGCCGGACATGGATCGGGTCAACGTCAACGGCGGCGCGATCGCGCTGGGCCACCCGGTGGGCAGCACCGGCGCCCGGCTCATCACCACCGCGTTGCACGAATTGGAGCGCACTGACAAGAGCACGGCACTCATCACGATGTGTGCCGGAGGAGCGCTGTCGACGGGCACGATCATCGAGCGGATCTAGTGGTTCCGGAGGGCAGGAGCGAAGCGACCGGGGAATCAGATCCGGAGGGCAGGAGCGAAGCGACCGGGGAATCAGATCCGGAGGGCAGGAGCGACACCGCTCGCATCGCGGCAGCCCGGGCCTACATCGACGCCTTGGTCAGCCACGACGCCGCCGGGGTGCCGTTCGCGCCAGGCTGTACCCGAGTCGAGCTCGGAATCAAGACCGGATTCTCGGGAAATCATCTGCGGCGCAGCTTGAATGGCGGACTCCAGTACCGCGTCATCAAGTCCTCGACGACGCCTGAATTCACCGTCGACGGCGACGTGGTGCGGGCCCGATTCGACCTGGTGACCAAGCCGACCCTGGCCGGGCGACGGGTGGGCGCACACATCGACGAGACCTTCCTGATCCCCGCGCACGACGGTCTCATCCACCACATTCGCGCCGACATCCGTCCGTTCGTCACCAGATAGGATCCGCATGGCCACTCCGTCCCGACCGCTGACACCCAAGCAGGTCGAACGGCTCAACGCGCCGTCCACCACAACCCTCATCAAGTGGATGTCGAAGGCTCAGACCTGGATCTTCAAGAAGACCAACGGCAAGCTGGGCGACAAGTTCCTCAAGGGCGCCGAAGTGGGAATCTTGACCACGATCGGCCGCAAGAGTGGCGAACCGCGGGAGAGCCCACTGCTTTTCCTCCAGGAGGGCCGACGCATCGTGCTCGTGGCCTCTCAGGGCGGGCGGGCCACCAACCCCATGTGGTACCTGAACCTGTCGGCCAACCCGAAGGTGACCTTCCGAACCAAGCGTGGTCTGTACGAGCTCACCGCCCGCACGGCGACCGACGAAGAACGCGACGAGTACTGGCCCAAGCTCGACGCCATGTACGCCGACTTCGCGAACTATCGCTCCTACACCGAGCGCCAGATCCCTATCGTCATCTGCGATCCGTAGGGCGCTTCTCGGGCCTCTTTTGCCGCGTCTGCAGCGCCGCGCACCATGGGATAGTTGGCTGTATGGGTGTGCTCGACGCGTTCACGTCGACGTGGTCGAACGCGCGATCCACCTTCGGGCAGGGCACCCCGCAGACTGGCGAACGGTTCGATGCCAGCACGCAGCTGCGTGGACTTCAGTCGGACGTGGCGAGCGCAACCCCCGGTTCGCGCTGGTCGGGCACGGCAGCGTCGGCCTACGACGCGGTGAACACCGCCCACGGCAAGGTTTTCGGCGACCTCGCAGGACTGGATCAGCGGCTTCGAGCTCAGGTCGACCAGTCCGCCCGCTTGATCACCGGCGGGCGGAATGACCTTGATGCCGTACGCAAGTGGGTGCTCGATGCCGCCGCCGGCGTACCGCGGAACGCCGCGGGCGAGCGGATGCTCGTCCCGATCGTGCAGAAGGGCATCAACCAGGTCGCCGAAGTCGTGCGTCGCACCAACGGCGAACTGAGCACGGTCGCTGCGTCCATTCGCGGCCTCGGCCAGGAGTACCAAGCCGTCGGCAACCCGAAGTTGGGTAACGGTGGCGACGGTCCAAACTCCGCAGGCGGGGAAGGGAGCGAAAAGAATGGCGACTGGAAGCCGCAGAACGAGTACGAGCAGGCGCTCAAGGACGCGGGACTGCTCAACGAGCCGCCCAAGGGCCATTACAAGGAGTGGCTGGACAACGCCCAAAAGCGTGGCGTGGCACCCAACGAGATCGTCAAGATCGCTCAGCAGCAGAAGCTCACGCCGCAGAGCTTCGACGTGCTCAACGGCATGGAGAAGGTCATCGACAAGGACGGCAAGTCGTTCTTCCTGATGCCGCCGGGAACCTCGGGCGCGGATGCCCGCAAGGCGGCGCTGATGACCTACGTCCTCAACTGCGGCACCGACTACGGCAAGAATCCCCAAACCGACTTCCCGGAGACGCCGTACTCCGCTGCCGAAGTTCAGCGAATCGCCGACCGGCAACAGGCGAACTCGTGGAGCTACGACCAGGACGTCGCCTTCGTCGACAAGAACGGTGGCCGCCTGATGACGACTCCGAACGGCATGCTGATGGGCATGGGCGGCAACCAACTTCAGGACATGTTCAGCGAGGGTGGCGGTAGCACGTGGGGCGACGTCTTCATGGTCAACATCGACGATCCGAAGGACCCCGCGCAGACGCTGCGCAACATGGTCCACTCCGGAAACATGTGGTATCCGACGGCAGGTGGTGAAGGCCGAGAAGGACAGAACCAGCTGGACCTCGACCGGATACTCCACCACGAAGAACGGCACTCCCAGCAGTGGGCAAGACTCGGCTACGGCGGCTTCGTCGCCGACTACGCCCTCGGCAAGGTCATTGAGACCTGGGGCGATCACCCCTTGGAGAAGGATGCGGGCCTATCCGACGGAGGATATTCATGATTGTTCGCCTACTCGTCGCAGTGTTCGGGCTGGCGACCGTCGCCGCGCTGGTTTCGGGATGCGATCCGCTGGGCAGGCCGTCGCTGGAGTCCGCTTTCGGCGCGCGCGTGCTCGACGGAAGGCTGCACGTCTGGACCGGGGCGCCGTGCCATGACGTCATCGAATTCGGTCTCACGTTCGACGACAACAAGCAAGACACTCGCGCCGAGCTGCTGATGAACGCACCGAACGACGTCGGGGTCGACCTCGAACACTTCACCCTCGGCGACCAGGTGCCAGGCCTGAAGCTGACCAAACCGCTGCCCCCGAACTTCGACTGGCGCAAGGCAGAGTCGGTCCGCATTACGGTTCACGGCAAGGTGACTGGCGGATGGGGAACCACCACCCAACTGCCCGAGGTAATCAAGGGCTCAGCCGAGCATCCCGACGACACCTACTGGTTCGAGGGCATCGGATGGCTCAACCCCGAACAGGTGGCCAAGCAGGACGGCAAGACGTTCCTGACGACGTGCACGCCCAGCCCAAAGCCGTAGTCAGGCGCCGAAGACGGGCAGCGGGGTCCGGGACTTGGCCAGCAGCTCGGTCACGACGGGCTTCAGTTCGGCGGGATCCCACCGGGCCCCCTTGTCGATTTCGCCGCCGCGCGCCCAGCCCTCGGCGACGCGGATGATGCCACCCTCGACCTCGAAGACGCGACCGGTGACCTCGCGTGACTCCACACTGCCCAGCCACACCACCAGTGGCGAGACGTTCTCCGGCGCCATGGCGTCGAACGCGGAGTCCTGGGTCGCCATCATGTCGGCGAACACCGTCTCGGTCATTCGCGTGCGGGCCGAGGGGGCGATGGCGTTGACGGTCACGCCGTAGCGGCCCATCTCGGCGGCGCCCACCAACGTCAACGCGGCGATGCCCGCCTTGGAGGCGCTGTAATTCGCCTGTCCCACACTGCCTTGCAGGCCGGCACCGGAGCTGGTGTTGATGATGCGGGCATTGAGCGTGTCGGCGCCGGCCGCCCCGCTCTTCACCTTGGCGCGCCAGTAGGCAGCCGCATGTTTCATGGTGGCGAAGTGCCCCTTGAGGTGCACGGCGGTGACGGCGTCGAACTCCTCTTCGCTGGTGTTGGCGAACATCCGGTCGCGGACGATCCCGGCGTTGTTCACCAGGACGTCGAGACCGCCGAACTGTTCGACCGCAGTCTGGATCAGTCCTTCGGCCTGGGTCCAGTCGGCGACGTTGGCGCCACTGGTGACCGCTTCCCCTCCGGCAGAGGTGATCTCGTCGACCACACTCTGCGCGGCACTACCGCCGCCCGCGGGCGATCCATCCAGACCGACGCCGATGTCGTTCACCACGACGCGCGCCCCCTCCGCGGCGAAGGCCAAGGCGTGTGCCCGGCCGAGGCCGCCACCCGCACCCGTCACGATGACCACGCGGCCGTCGAGCAATCCCATCTTCGTTGTCTCCCTTACTTGAGGTCTGCAGTCGTGGTCGCCAGGTAGTGCGGCGGCTCGCCGCCCCCGTGCACCTCCAGCGAGGCGCCGCTGATGTAGTTCGCGGCGTCGCACGCCAGGAACGCCGCGGCCCAGCCGATGTCGGCGGGCTTCGCGAGCCTGCCGAGCGGAACGTTGCGCGAAATCGCGGCGATGGAATCGGCGTCGCCGTAGAACAACTCGGACTGCTCGGTCTCGACCATGCCGACGACGACGCTGTTCACCCGGACCTTGGGGCCCCATTCGACCGCCAGCGTGCTGGTGATGTTCTCCAGGCCCGCCTTGGCCGCGCCGTAGGCGACGGTACCCGGCGTGGGCCGCCGACCGCTGACGCTGGCGATGTTGACGATCGAGCCGCCTTGCGACTGAGTCTGCATCACCGCATTCGCGTGGATCGAAACCGATAGCGGACCAAGAAGATTGAGTTCGATGATCTTGGTGTTGAACTTGGCCGACGCGTCGGCGGCCAGCACGTGGGGCGAGCCACCGGCATTGTTCACGACCACGTCGAGTCGCCCGTGCTTGGCGACGACGGCATCGACGAGCGCTTTGACCGAGTCGTCGTCACGCACGTCGCAAGGATGGAATTCGTAGGGCAGACCGTCGACCGGGCGACGCGCACAGGTGACGACGGTCGCGCCCTGTGCGGCGAAGACCGCACTGATGCCCGCCCCGACTCCACGCACTCCACCGGTGACCAGAACCACGCGGCCATTCAGTTGCAGATTGATTCCAGCCGCGTCAGTCACTGTGCTAGCGTACCAAGCAAGTGCTTGCTTAGGTAGCCACCCCCGGAGTAACTGAGGTATCCGCATGACGATCACCACCAAGACCATCGAGCCGGGCATCGTCTCGGTCACCGTCGACTACCCACCGGTGAACGCGATCCCGTCGAAGGGCTGGTTCGAGCTCGGCGACGCGATCACCGCCGCCGGCCGCGACCACGACACCCACGTGGTGATCCTGCGCGCCGAAGGCCGCGGCTTCAACGCCGGTGTCGACATCAAGGAAATGCAGAACACCGAGGGCTTCACCGCGCTCATCGACGCCAACCGCGGCTGCTTCCACGCCTTTCGCGCGGTCTACGAGTGCGAGGTGCCCGTCGTCGCGGCGGTCAACGGGTTCTGCGTCGGTGGCGGCATCGGACTGGTGGGCAACGCCGACGTCATCGTCGCCTCGGACGACGCGAAGTTCGGACTACCCGAGGTCGAGCGCGGGGCGCTCGGTGCGGCCACGCATCTTTCGCGACTGGTGCCCCAACACATGATGCGCCGGCTGTTCTACACCGCCGCGACGGTCGACGCCGCGACGCTGCACCAGTTCGGTTCCGTACACGAGGTCGTGCCGCGGGCCGACCTGGACGAGTCCGCGCTGCGCGTCGCACGGGACATCGCCGTCAAGGACACCCGGGTGATCCGGGCCGCGAAGGAAGCGCTCAACCTCATCGACGTCCAGCGGGTGAACTCCAGTTACCGCATGGAACAAGGGTTTACCTTCGAGCTCAACCTGGCCGGCGTCGCCGACGAGCACCGCGATGCGTTCGCGGGGACTGCGAAGGGGAAAGAATGACACGGCGGGCAGGAGCGAAGCGACCGGGGGATGACGTGACACGGCGGGCAGGAGCGAAGCGACAGGGGATGTCATGGTAGACAAGCGGACCACGCTGGACGAGGCCGTCTCCTCCATCGAATCCGGGATGACCATCGGCATCGGCGGCTGGGGATCGCGGCGCAAGCCGATGGCGCTGGTGCGTGCGCTACTTCGGACCGACGTCACCGACCTGACCGTCGTGACCTACGGCGGCCCCGACCTCGGGCTGCTGTGCTCGGCGGACAAGGTCAAGCGCGTCTACTACGGCTTCGTGTCGCTGGACTCGCCGCCGTTCTACGATCCGTGGTTCGCCAAGGCGCGCACCAGCGGCGCCATCGAGGCCCGCGAAATGGACGAGGGCATGGTGCGGTGCGGACTCCAGGCGGCGGCGCAACGGCTGCCGTTCCTGCCCATCCGGGCCGGGCTCGGTAGCGACGTCCGAGCCTTCTGGGGTGACGAGCTCAAGACCGTCACCAGCCCGTATCCGACGCCGCCCTCACCCGGGTCACTTGGGTCCGGCCCACCGGAAGGCGGGTACGAGGAGCTCATCGCGATGCCGGCACTGAAGCTCGACGCTGCGCTCGTCCACATGAACCTCGGTGATGCGCAGGGCAATGCGGCCTACACCGGTATCGACCCGTACTTCGACGACCTGTTCCTGATGGCTGCAGACCGACGGCTGCTATCCGTCGAGCGCGTGGTGCCCACCGAGGAATTGGTCAAGGCCGTGCCCCCGCAGGCGCTGCTGATCAACCGGATGATGGTCGATTCCGTGGTCGAAGCGGCGGGTGGCGCCCACTTCACCACGGCGGAGCCGGACTACCGGCGGGACGAGAAGTTCCAGCGCCACTACGCCGAAGCCGCCGGCTCGGACGAGACGTGGCGTGAGTTCGTCGCGACCTATCTGTCCGGCAGCGAGGCCGACTACCAGGCAGCGGTCGCCAAGTTCAGGGAGGGGCAAGCATGAGCACTGCGACCCGAGCCGAGGTGTGCGCCGTCGCGTGCGCCGAATTGTTCCGCGATGCAGGCGAAATCATGGTCAGCCCGATGACGACCATCGTGTCGATCGGAGCCAGGCTGGCGCGGCTGACCTTCTCCCCCGACATCCTGCTGACCGACGGCGAAGCGCGGCTGATCGCCGACACCCCGGCGATCGGAGCGCCCGCCACGATCGAGGGCTGGATGCCCTTCGGACGGGTCTTCGAGACCCTGACCTGGGGTCGCCGCCACGTCGTGATGGGCGCCAACCAGCTCGACCGCTACGGCAACCAGAACCTGTCGGCATTCGGTCCCCTGCAACACCCGACCCGCCAGATGTTCGGCGTCCGCGGCGCGCCGGGCAACACGATCAACCACGCCACCAGCTACTGGGTAGGCAACCACTCGACGCGGGTGTTCGGCGAGTCCGTCGACATCGTGTCCGGAATCGGCTGGGACAAGGTCGATCCCGACAATCCGGCCTTCCTGTTCGTCAACGTCTACCGAGTGGTGACCAATCTCGGCGTCTTCGACTTCAACGGACCAGAACACCAGATGCGGGCGGTGTCGCTGCATCCCGGAGTGACGCCCGACCAGGTCGCGGAGAATACCTCGTTCGAGGTGCACGGGCTGGAGTCCGCGGAGCAGTCGCGGCTGCCCACCGATGACGAGCAGCGGTTGCTGCAGGAGGTCATCGACCCGAAGGCGCTGCGGGACAAAGAAGTACGGGCGTGAAGCTCCGCACTCCGCTGACCGAGCTCGTCGGCATCGAGCATCCCGTCGTCCAGACTGGCATGGGCTGGGTGGCCGGCGCTCGACTGGTGTCGGCGACGTCCAACGCCGGTGGGCTGGGCATCCTCGCGTCGGCGACCATGACGCTCGATGAGCTGAGCACTGCGGTGGCCAAGGTCAAGGCGGCCACCGACAAGCCGTTCGGCATCAACATCCGGGCCGACGCCGCTGACGCGAACGACCGTTGCGACCTGTTGATTCGGGAGGGCGTGCGCGTCGCGTCGTTCGCGCTGGCTCCCAAGCCCGAGCTGATTGTCAAGCTCAAGGCCGCAGGCGTGGTGGTGATTCCGTCGGTCGGAGCGGCCAAGCATGCCAAGAAGGTGGCCGGCTGGGGGGCCGATGCGGTGATCGTGCAGGGCGGCGAGGGTGGGGGCCACACCGGCCCGGTCGCGACGACGCTACTGCTGCCGTCGGTGCTGGACGCCGTCGCGGACACCGGAATGCCGGTCATCGCCGCCGGCGGGTTCTTCGATGGACGCGGCCTGGCCGCCGCGCTGTCCTATGGCGCCGCAGGCGTGGCGATGGGCACCCGGTTCCTGTTGACCTCCGACTCGACCGTGCCCGACGCGGTCAAACAGCGCTATCTCGGTGCGGCCCTGGATGGCACCGTCGTGTCGACGCGGGTCGACGGAATGCCGCACCGGGTGTTGCGCACCGGGCTCGTCGAGAAGCTCGAAAGCGGTTCGCGCGTCCGCGGGTTCACCGCGGCCATCGGCAATGCCCAGAAGTTCAAGAAGATGTCCGGCATGACCTGGCGGTCCATGGTCAAGGACGGCCTGGCCATGCGTCATGGCAAGGAACTGACGTGGGCTCAGGTCGTGATGGCCGCGAACACACCGATGTTGCTCAAGGCCGGCCTCGTCGAGGGCAACACCGATGCGGGCGTGCTGGCGTCGGGCCAGGTAGCGGGCATTCTCGAGGACTTGCCCTCGTGCGCCGAACTCATCGACTCGATCGTGGCGGAGGCCATCGAACACCTGCGGGCCGCGGTCGCGTTCGTGGAATGACGGGAATGAAGCTGTTGGCTTCATTAGTCTCTAGTTAAGCTATAGTCTTCATATGGCACGAATGAAGCCAGATACTTCATCGAAGGCGATGTTGATCGGCGACGTGGTCGGTTCCCGCATCGCGTCCGACCGGCGCGCACTGCACCGCGCACTGACCCGCGCGCTGAGCGAGGTCGCCGAATACGCCGTCGATGCTCCCGCGTTCACGGTCGGCGACGAGTTTCAGGGCAGCTACCCGACCGTCGGCCGGGCGATCGACGCCGCCCTATCCGTCCGGTTGGCCGTCGCACCCGCCGTCGACGTCCGGTTCGGCATCGGCTGGGGCCCGGCCACGGTGCTCGACCGCGTCACCGGCATCCAGGACGGCCCCGGCTGGTGGGCGGCGCGCGAGGCGATCGAATGGACCGCGGCGGCCCAGCGCCAACCGGGCCTCGCCCTGGTGCGCACGTCCTACCGGACCGCAGAGCCGGACGGCCCGGCCGCGGACCCGATCAACGCCGCCCTGATGTGTCGGGACCACATGCTTGGATCGCTCGATGAGAGGTCCGTCCGCATTCTGAGAGGTCTCATGCTCCACCGATCCAAGAAGGAACTCGCCGAAGAAGAGGGGGTCAGCGCCTCGGCGGTGTCCCAGCGCGCGGGCCGCGACGGACTTGACCTCATCGTCGCCGCCTCCCGATACCTCTCGGAGATCTCTTGAGCGCCTTGGCCGTACTGCTCATCGTCGTGGGGACGGTCGACCTGTGTCGTCGGCTGGTCGGCATTCGGCTACTACCCGTCGTGGCGGTGGCCGTGGCCGCAGCGGGCATGCTGCTCGGTGCGCTCTGGCACCGCGGCGACCTGCCGTTGTTCGTCATCGTCGCCGTGGTCGGCGTCGCGTGGTCGGTGCTGTGTAGCCGCGCCGAGCGGAC
>JAHFVB010000492.1:0-2618 GCA_023264755.1 Mycobacterium sp.
TTGAAGGTGCGCGACCGGCACAGCTACGCGTTCGCCCTGGTCTCGGTGGCCGCCGGGCTACGCATCGACGACGGCGTGATCGCTTCGGCTGCCCTGGCCCTGGGCGGGGTGGCGGCCACCCCGTGGCGACTGTCGGCGGCCGAGGCCAGCCTGGTCGGAAAGCGTCCCACCGCCGAGGCGTTCGACACCGCGGCGCAGCTGGCGATGGCCGGGGCCCGACCGCTGGCCCAGAACGAGTTCAAGGTCGACCTGGGCCGCCACAGCGTAGTCAGAGCGCTCACCCTGGCGGCCGTCGACCGGGGCTCGGGAACCTAACCGGCGACTCAGCCCGTGAGTTCGACGTTTGGCAGGCCGCAACTCGCACTTCCGCTGCGGAACGTCGATTTCGACGCTCACGGGCCGCTTCGGGCGGGCGCCGCGCTTCAGGAGCGGGCCGAAGCACCGATCGCTTCGTGCAGCCCGCGCGTCGCGAGTTCGTCGGCCAACTCGTTGTCGGCAACCCCCGAGTGGCCCTTGACCCAGAACCACTCGACCTGGTGCCGCGCACAGGCCAGCTGGAGCCGCTTCCAGAGGTCGACGTTCTTCACCGGCTGCTTCGCGGCAGTCAGCCAGCCGTTGCGTTCCCAGCCGAGCACCCACTTGGTGATGCCGCTGCGGACGTAGGTGCTGTCGGTGTAGAGGTGCACCACCACCGGCCTGGTGAGCGCCTCCAGCGCCATGATCGGCGCGGTCAGTTCCATCCGGTTGTTGCTGGTCTCGCCGGGCTCGCCGCCGCACAGCTCGCGGACGTGCTGGCGCTGGCGCAGCACCGCCCCCCAGCCGCCAGGGCCGGGGTTGGGCCGGCACCCGCCGTCGGTGTGGATGACCACGACGTCCTCGCTCGTGGGTCCCAGTCCGTGGTTCGCGAGGTCGGTCATGAGAGCCGAGGATAGGCACCCCGTCGGGTGGTGGGGCTCAGCGACGCGCTGGGGCCGAGATCATCGCCGTCCGGACCGACATCCCGAATTCGTGGTGGCGCAGCGTGGTGATCCGCCGTCCCGGTTGCACCGCGTCCTTGATCGGAGCCGTGCGGGCGCCCAGAAATGCTGCGGTGGCATCGAGGTCGACGACGGTATACGTGATTCCCCAGAGCGTGGCCGGGCCCTCGCCCGCCGCCTCCGGCGCACCGACCACCTCCACGATGAGCTCGCCGAACCGAAAGAAGAGTTGACGGATCGGTCGTCCGCCGAGTTCGCCGATCCGTTCCCGGCGCGGAGCCAGACCGATGGCGGCCAGCGCGTCGACCGTCCGATCGGGGTTTGGCGTGAGCATCACGACGTGGTCGATTGCGACGACGCCGTTCGGGTGCGTGGTCGGCGGCCCGGCCTCCGATGCGCCCGGACCCGTCGTCGGGACGCCGTCGAGCTCGTGGATCGGCTCGTTCGAGGGCAGACCACGCAGAGCCCACCCGATGATGCCGGTCCCGCGGTCTCGCCCGACCAGTCGGAGGTCGACGCCGCCGATCGTGCACCGGGCGTCGGGGGTGACGTCGAACCCGGCTCGTGTCCAGGCGTCGGCCGAATCGCCGATCTCGAACTCGTCGATGGTGACGGTCATGGGAGTGACGGTGGGGCGGTCACACCTTGCCGGCGGCGAACGCCGCGGCCTGATCGGTCATCCCGATCGTCGTGTAGCTGGTGTGCGCGCTGCCGTCGCTACCGTTCGAACAGATGGGATCGCCCGGGGCGCACAGTTCCAGGGCCTTGCTCGAATATAGCGGACCAATCGTCACCGGCGGCTCGTTGATCGCGTTCATGAACTCGACCTTCGGCTTGCCGAGCAGCACCACCGCGGCGACGTGGTTGGCCACGTTGGCGGGCATCGGCTGCGGAACGTCGGCCGGATCGACGCCGTGGGGGATCACGTTCGCGGTCGTGAAGCCGATGACGGCCGCGCCCTGCGAGTAACCGCCCAGCACCTGCTTGGTGTTCGGGCACCTGGCTGCCATGTCTTGAATGTGATTGGCGGCGTCGCGGATGCCGTCCACCGCGGTGGGGAAGTCGGTGCTGGCCGGATAGACGACGGGATAGACGTCGACGGACTTGTTGCCGACCTTGGACCGAAGCGCGTTGACGAAGTCTTGCCCGATGCCACCGACTCCGGGTGGCGCGAAGGTGCCTCGCGCGAACACGACGTCGACGTCCGGGCACGGCGCGGCCGAGGCGATTGGTGGTGCGACGATTCCGAACAACGCGAGCGAAGACGCGGTCACCGCGGCCGCACCCGCGAGCCGGTCAAGGCGAGCTGAGGTCATTGCTCCATGCTGGCACAGGCCGGGTAGTGGATCGACTTACTTTGCCCGCGACCGTTGCAGCAGCACCGAGCCCGTCAAGATCACCAGACCGGCGACGGCCAGCATCGCACCGGCCGCGGCGGGCGCGGTGTATCCGAGTCCAGCGGCGATGACCAGGCCACCGATCCATGCGCCGGTCGCGTTGGCGATGTTGAGCGCGGAGTGGTTGAGCGCGGCGGCCAGCGTCTGCGCGTCGTGCGCCACGTCCATCAGTCGCGTCTGCAGCGCGGGGCCGATCGAGGACCCCGTCGCGCCGATGAGGAACAGCCCGACCAGCGCTGTCCAC
>JAHFVB010000492.1:2628-3979 GCA_023264755.1 Mycobacterium sp.
GCGAGCACGACGCCCAGTGAGCTCATCGACAGGTACAGCCCGCGGATCACGGAGACGTCGGCCAGTTTGCCGCCGACCAGGTTGCCGATCACCATGCCCAGGCCGAACACCATGAGCGCCAACGGAATCAGGCTGCGCGATAGGCCGGCAACGTCGGTGAGCGTGGTCGAGACGTAGGTGTAGACGGCGAACATTCCGCCGAACCCGACCATGCCGACGAGCAGCGCCAACCACACCTGCACGCGCTTGAGTGCGCCGAGTTCGGTCAGCGGACTGGTGATGTGCATGGTGTCCATGGTCGGCAGCCAGAACCAGATGGCGGTCAACGTGACGAGGCCGACGGCGACGACCAATCCGAACGCGCTGCGCCAGCCGAACTGCTGGCCCAGCCACGATGCCACCGGTACGCCGAGCACGGTGGCCACCGTCAGGCCGGTCAGTACGTGCGCGACGGCCTTGGCGCGGTTCTTCGGGCCCATCAGGTGGGCGGCCACCAGCGCGGCGATGCCGAAGAACGCGCCGTGAGGCAGCCCCGCGATGAACCGCGCCAGGATCAACGTCGCGTACGTGGGAGCGAACATGCTGGCCAGGTTGGCGACCGTGAAGACCACCATCAGACCCAACAGCAGCCGTTTGCGCTCCACGCGCGCGGTGAGGGAGGCGATCAGGGGTGCCCCGACGACGACGCCGAGCGCATACGCAGAGATGACGTGACCGGCGGTCGGTTCGCTGACGTGGAAGCCGGCGGCGATGTCGGGCAGCAGGCCCATGGCGACGAATTCGGTGGTACCGATTCCGAAGCCGCCCAGGGCCAGGGCGAAGACCGCGAGCCACCTCAGGGTGGGATCGGGTGAGACGACGGACATCGGTCGGTCGGGACGGGTGCCGGGACGGGTGAGGTGTCGTGTCACCGATCAAACGGTAGCCCTCCTTACGCCGTCCTTCAAACTGACTTTTGCCTTTTAGAGTCAAAAGTGGCGCGACTTACGTTTCTCGGGTTCAATCGGTGGGGTGACCAGCGCTGGGGACGTCTTCGCCCTGATCAGGGAACTGAGGAACACGACGCGCGCTGAACTGAGTCAACTGACCGGGTTGTCCCGCACCGCGGTGGCGTCCCGAGTGGCAGCGCTGCTGGAGCTTGGGCTCGTCGCCGAGTGCGAGCAGGCCGCCTCCACCGGCGGCCGCCCCGCCACCATGTTGACGTTCGATGCCGACGCCGGGGTGATAGTGAGCGTGGCCATCGGGATCAGCCGCACGCGAATGGCGATCTGCAACCTGGCGGGGGAGCTCATCGCCGGCTCGGACATCGACCAAGAGGTCGCGCTCGGGCCCGACGACTTGATGCCCGACG
>JAHFVB010000493.1 GCA_023264755.1 Mycobacterium sp.
AGCCGGGCCTCGGAGCCGCGCCGCAGCGTGGACAGCGTCGCCGGAGTGGTCAGCACCTTGTAGCCCACACCCGCAGCCTCGATCACGGCATGGTCGAGGGCGATGTCGATGACCTCGCCGCGGATGGAGGCGATCATCGCGCCGCCTTGAGCTTGGCCTGGTAGGTCTTGCGTTGTTCGGCCGCCATCGCCTCGGCGGCCGCCATCCGTGCCATCATCGGCGCGCGCCAGCAATGGCAGATCGCAAGGGCGAGTGCGTCGGCGGCGTCGGCTGGGGTCGGTTTGGACTGCAGCGCAAGGATTCTGGTGACCATCTCGGTGACCTGAGCCTTGTCGGCGCGACCGTTTCCGGTGACGGCAGCCTTGACCTCACTGGGGGTATGGAAGTGGACGTCGATGTCGCGGCGGGCCGCGGCGAGGGCGATCACACCGCCGGCCTGCGCGGTACCCATCGCCGTATTCGCGTTCTGATTGGCGAACACGCGCTCGATGGCCAGCACGTCGGGAACGTGGGTGTCCAGCCAGTGCTCGACGGCGTCGCTGATGATCAACAACCGCTTGTGCAACGGCTGGTCGGACGGAGTGCGGACGACGTCGACGTCCAGCGCGATCACCTGGCGGCCGCGGCCGCTCTCGATGACCGACAATCCGCAGCGCGTCAGCCCAGGGTCGACACCCATCACGCGCACTGCGGCTCCTTCGTTCTCGACACTTCCCCGAACAGCTGTTCGATACATTAACCGGCCTCGGGCGTGGGATCCGGTAGGGACACGCCACTGCCGCCTACGCCGGGCGCCGGTCAGGCATCGATCGAGCTGGCCGCTCGCGGCCTCAGGGCCAGTCCGCGGTACTGCGGTGCCAGTACGCGGCCGGTCGCAAGGAGCGGTTCGGTGCTGCGCAGCGTCCTGGCGAGCATGAATGCCCCTTCGAGCGCACCGATCAGCACGACCGTGACGTCGCGGGCCTGCGCCGCCGGGAGTCCACGCGACTGGAAATACGCGGTTCCACCGTCGAGCCAACTCGCGAAGATCGCGGCCGTCGTGTCGCGAAGTTCGGAGACCGTGTCGGCCACTTCCGCGGCCACACTCGCCACCGGGCACATGTTCGCAAAACCCGTTTGTGCCATGTCGTCGGCGGCCTGAGCGAATAGCGACTCGACGGCCTGGCCGAGGTCGTCGTGGGGGTCGGTGAGCGCGGGAATGAGCAGCCCGTAGGCGACGCCGGCGTTGCTCAGCGCCTCCCGAGCAATCTGGACCTTGCCGCCGGGAAAGTGGTGATAGAGCGACCCGATGGGTGCGCCCGAGGCCTTGACCACGTCCTTCATTCCCACCGCGGCATAGCCCCGGTGGCGCATCAGCTCCGCGGCCGCGGTCAGGATCGATTCCCGCGTGGACCTTGCCAACTTCGCCTCCTCCCGACAGACTAGAGCATACATTCTAGAATTGTCGTTCTAGTGGAGGTTGGCAATGAAGTCAGTCCACGTCACGGCTGGCGAGCTCGAATACGTCGAAGACGGCGACCCGGATGGGCCGCCGGTCGTGCTCCTGCACGGACTGTTCATGAACGAGAACGTGTGGGACCTGGCCCTACCGCTGCTGCCTGCGGGATTTCGCTACCTACGGCCCGTCCTTCCGCTCGGCGGACACCGGGTGCCGATGCGCGCCGACGCGGACCTGACGATGCCGGGCCTGGTCGGCGTCGTCGCCGACTTCCTCGACGCCTTGGAACTCACCGACGTGACGCTCGTGGTGACCGACTGGGGCGGTCCGCTCTTCCTCACCGACCTGGGCCGGGACAAACGCGTCGCCCGCCTGGTGATCTGCCCTTCCGAGGCGTTCGAGAACTTCCCGCCGGGGATCGCCGGCAAAGTGACCTGGCTGGCCAGTCGAACACCCTGGACCGTTGCGTTGGCGATGCGGCAGGTGCGGATCGGCTGGCTACGCAAGCAGTATCTGTTGTTCGGGATGATGGCCAAGAAGCCGATCCCCCAACACCTGGTCGACGGATGGTTCGATGCGGCGTTGGCCGACAAGCGGCTCCGAACCGATCTGATCAAGTACACCAGGACGAAGTTCGTCGACTCCGAGTCAATCCGGGCGACCAACCGACTCAGCGAGTTCGACGGCGACGTGTTGGTGTTGTGGAGTCACAACGGGGTCATGCCCGACGCACACGCCGTGCGCCTGGCCGAACTCACCCACGGCGAGCTGCGCTACGTCGACGACGCGAACGTCCTGATCATGTTGGATCAGCCGCAGCAGACCGCCCGCGCCATCGGCGAGTTCCTCACCGGCTGACGCGATGCTCCCGGGGCCGAGCCGGCCCGGAAATTCGTCGAGCTAGGTCAGTCCTCGTCCAGCTGGGCGGCGACGTCATCGGGGATGTCGACGTTGGAGTAGACGTCCTGCACGTCGTCGCTGTCCTCGAGTGCATCGATGAGCTTGTGCACCTTGCGGGCGCCCTCGAGATCCACCGACACCGTCACGGACGGCTGGAAGCTGGCCTCGGCCGATTCGTAGTCGATGCCGGCGTCCTGCAGCGCCGTCCGCACGGCGACCAGATCGGTCGGTTCCGAGATGATCTCGAAGCTCTCGCCGAGGTCGTTCACGTCCTCGGCGCCGGCGTCGAGCACGGCAGTCAGTACGTCCTCCTCGGACAGCCCGTTCTTCTCCAGCGTGACGACGCCCTTGCGGGTGAACAGGTAGGCCACCGAACCCGGATCGGCCATGTTGCCGCCGTTGCGGGTCATCGCGATGCGCACCTCGCTGGCGGCCCGGTTGCGGTTGTCGGTCAGGCACTCGATGAGCACCGCGACACCGTTGGGCCCGTAGCCCTCGTAGGTGATGGTCTGCCAGTCGGCGCCGCCGGCTTCTTCGCCCGCGCCGCGCTTGCGGGCCCGCTCGATGTTGTCGTTGGGCACCGACGTCTTCTTGGCCTTCTGGATGGCGTCGTACAACGTCGGGTTGCCCGCCGGATCGCCACCGCCGGTGCGCGCGGCCACCTCGATGTTCTTGATCAGCCGCGCGAATTCCTTACCGCGGCGGGCGTCCTTGACGGCCTTTTGATGCTTGGTGGTGGCCCACTTGGAATGGCCGCTCATGACGTACTACCTCTTCTTGCCGTGCTCGTTGTCGTTGAAGTCGGAAGGTCGAGTCTACGTGGACCAGGTCAAGGGCTTGACTACCCGGTGAGTTCATCGACGCCCCGTCGCGATTTCGGCGCGTTATCGACCCATCGGTGGGTGGCTGGCGCGTCGAAATCGCTATAGCGAGGCGACGAACAGGGCGTGCACCCGACGGTCGCCGGTCATCTCCGGATGGAACGACGTCGCCAGCACCCTGCCCTGGCGCACCGCCACCGGATGGCCCCCAGCCGTGGCCAGCACCTCGACCGACGGTCCGACACGCTCCACCCACGGCGCCCTGATGAACACCGCGTGCACGTCCGAGTCGAGCCCCACGAACGCGATGTCCTCCTCGAAGGAGTCGACCTGACGGCCGAATGCGTTGCGGCGCACCGTCATGTCGATCCCACCGAGCGGCAGCGCCTCACGACCCGGCGCGCCGGCGTCGAGGATCTCGGTGGCCAGCAGGATCATCCCCGCACACGACCCATACGCCGGCAGTCCGTCGGCCAGTCGGGCCCGCAACGGCTCCAACAACTCGAAGTCGCGCAGCAGCTTGCTCATGGCGGTCGACTCGCCGCCGGGAATGACGAGCGCGTCGACGGAGTCCAATTCGGAACGACGACGGACCTTCATCGCCTCCGCGCCGGCCTCGGTCAAGGCCGCCAGGTGTTCGCGGGTGTCTCCCTGCAGCGCGAGCACACCGACCCGGACGGTCACTTGGCCGGTGGCGTGAAGCCGCGCTGGTAGCGGGTCAGGCCTTCCTGCATCACCGCTGCGACCAATTCGCCGTCCCGATTGAACAGCTTGCCCTGGGTCAGCGCCCGTCCGCCGCACGCCGACGGCGACGACTG
>JAHFVB010000099.1:0-6132 GCA_023264755.1 Mycobacterium sp.
AGGTTGTCGTACCCCAGAATCGACACCGAACCGGTGTCGTTGGCACCGCCTGTCAGCACGTAGATGTTGTCGAAGATGCGGAACGCGTCGAGCGTGCGGAACAGCAGCGCCACCAGGATCGCCGGCTTGATCATCGGCATGATCACCTTGGTGAGCCGTTTCCACGGACCCGCGCCGTCGACCTGGGCCGCGTTGAGCAGCTCCTGCGGCACCAAAGCGAGTCCGGCGAGCAGCAGCAGCGCCATGAACGGAGTGGTCTTCCAGACCTCGGCCAGCACGACGATGGCCAACGACGGCAACTGCTCGGTCAACGGAGCGGTACCGGCGGGCAACAGGTTTGCCAAGTATCCGGTGCCTGGCGTCCACGCGTAGTACCAGCTGTAGGAGGCCGCGACCGTGACGATGCCGTACGGGATCAGGATCGCGGTGCGCACCACGCCCTTGCCGAATATCGTGCGGTGCATCACCAGCGCCAGCGCCATGCCGAGCACGAACTCGATGGCGACGGAGACCACCGTGATGCCCAACGTGACGGTGAAGGCCGTCCACCAATACCGGTCGGTGAGGATCGTGACGTAGTTGGCGATGCCGACGAACTCGGTGTCGGCGGGCGCGGCCAGGTTGTACCGCTGCAGGCTCAGCCACACGGCGTAGCCGATCGGGTACGCGGTGACCGCCAGCATCAATACGACTGCGGGACTGACCAAGAAGAACGCCAACCGGCGTCCGGACTTGCGGTCGTCGGTCGCGCCCGCGACGGCCGCTGGAGACGGGCCGGCGGTCATGGAATCAGCCCCTTGCCGTCGATGGCCTTCTGGACCTGGACCGTCAGCTCGTCGGCGGTGCGCTCCGGATCGATGGCGGTGATCGGCGACAGCGTCGCCGAGATCCGAGTGGAGACGGCCTGATAGACGGGCGTTGCCGGCCGCACCGCGGCGTTGGTCAACTGCTGGCGGATGATCTCGTACTGCGGGTACTTGGCCTGGAAGTCGGGATCGTCGTACAGCGAGGTCCGCACCGCGGGCAGCCCACCCTCGATGGAGGTGTAACGCTGGTTGTCGACACTGCGCAGGCACCGGATGGCCTCGAACGCCTCCGCCTTGTGCTGCGTGTTCTTGCCCACGGCGAGGTTCAACCCGCCGATGGTCACCCTGGCGTCCTGCCCGGGGATCACGCTCGGATAGTTGGCGAACCCGAATACCTTCTTGCTGGCGTCGTAGGCCGTCTTGAACTGCTCGTCGTCGGGCGAGAAGGTACCGGCCCCGTTGATCGACCCCTTCAGCTGCTCCACCTCGTCCAAGGGGAGGAACTTCACCCCACCCTTGACCGCGTTCTCCAACATCGACGGCAGCACGAACGGCCAGTTCACCTCGAGTGCGGCCTTGCCCTGTTCGAGGGCCAGGCGGGCGGTGCCCTCGTCGGTCTGGGTGATCGACGGATCTGCTCCGGGGGCAGTGGCAACCGACTTGATGAGTTGCAGCGCCTTGACCGTGGCGGCCCGGTGCTCGGGGGTGTCCGTCAACGCGACGGTCTTGCCGTCATCGGACAACACCTGTCCGCCTGCACTCGTCAGCAACGTGTTGAACCACACCACCAAACCCTCGTACTGCTTGGCCTGCAGTGCGATCCAGCTGGGCTTGCCTTCGGCGTGCAGCCGCTCGGCCTCTGCCACCATCGCGTCCCACGTGGCAGGCGGCTTGTCCATCAAATCTGCCCGGTACCAAAGCAATTGGGTATTGGTCGTGATCGGGGCGGCGTACAGGCGGTGCTGCCACTCCGCGGTGGCGAGCGGCCCGGGCAGCGTGTTCGAACGCGCATCCGATTCGGCTTGGCCGGCGGGGTCGTCGGACAGCGGCAAAGCCCAACCGGCCTCGGCGAACTCCGCGGTCCACACCACGTCGAGGGCCATCACGTCGAGCGTCTTGTCGTTGCCGGTAAGCCGGCGGGCCAGTTGAAGGCGCTGATCGTCGGCGGCCTTCGGCAAACTGATCTGCTTGATCGTGAAACGGTCGCCGAGTTGTTCGTTGCAGCGCTTGGCAACTGCGGTGAACGTCGCCATCTCGCTGGCCGGCGTGTAGTAGTTGATGACGATTCCGCCGCCGCCGGAACCGCACGCGGACAGCAACGACGCCGTCGTCAGCGCGGTCACTGCCGCAGCCCACAGCCGTCGACCGCGCACTGCCCCGCCTCCCGTCGGCATCCCAGGTCGCCGCCACAGCGGCGCCGAGCGGGAACCTCCCGCGCGCAAACCGTAGAGCGCTTTGCGCGTGATGTGCAACACCTCGCCGTGCGCGCGTCGCAATCGTGACCTGCGGCGCACCCGTCAGCGAGGGCCGCGAGGGCGCTGCGGAGGCCTCAGATCGTCAAGCGCGCCAGCATGTCTCGACCCTTTTCCGCGCCCTGGGGATCACATAGCACGTCGTAGCGGCCAGCCACCAGTTGCATCGTCGAGCTGAAATCTCTTGTGCCGCGTGCCATCGCGTACTGGATGCCGGAGGTAAGCAGTCCGAAGAACACGCCGGCAATCAACCCGGCGATCAGCGGGCCCCACGGGTTGGGACTGGAGAACCCCAGCACCAGTCCGATGAACAGCCCAAGCCACGCGCCGGTGACGGCGCCACCGCCGAGCACCTTCGGCCACGTCAACCGGCCGGTGACGCGTTCGACCTGCATCAGGTCCACGCCGACGATGGTCACCTGTTCCACGGGGAACTCGTGGTCGGACAGGTAGTCCACCGCGCGCTGGGCCTCCGCGTAGGTCGGATACGAGCCGATGGGCCAACCCTTCGGCGGCGTCGGCAACCCCGGGCCGGGACCTGCACCCCGACGTGGGTTCTGTCCTTGCGGTAGCGGACTGGTCATCGTTTCTCTCCTCCGGACTACGGACGGCCAACCAGTGCTCCGTCCAAGGGGTCAACGGTCGGCCCTCCACAATGGTGCCCCCAAACTTCGACCACCACTGACTATCGAGCAGTGCGTTAGGTTGGCGCCATGACGAATCCCGGCGGAACCGCGAACCCCCCGCCGCTGGAGCAGCCGAGCCCCGATCCGGTCGTGACTCCAGCCGACGCCGACGCAACCGAGCTGGTTCAGCTACCCCCGGCCTACGCCGAGCGCCCGCCGTTCGAGCAACCGACATACCCGCCGGCGCAGGGCTACGGCGCGCCGGCTCCGGGGTTCGGGCCACCGCCCCGCCCGTACACACCGCCCGCCCCGCCCTACGGCGCGCAGCCGAGCTACCCGCCACCGCCCGCCCCGCCGTACGGCGGGCCACCGAGCTACCCGCCACCGCCCGCCCCGCCCTACGGCGGGTCACCGAGCTACCCACCACCGCCCACCCCGCCCTACGGCGCGCCACCGAGCTACGGACCGCCCCCGGGCTATCCCACCCCGGCCTACGGAGGCGGTTACCGAGCGCCGAAACCGCCCACCAACGGGTTGGCGATCGGGTCGCTGATCGCCTCGAGCTTCGGGCTCGTCTTGAACTTCGTACTGTTCGTCTTCGGAGGCTTCGCTGGCTCGCTCCCCGCGTTGGCCGGCATCGTGCTGGGGATCGTGGCCCTGAGCCAGCTGAAGAGCCGCGGAGAAGGCGGACGCGGGTTGGCCATCGCGGGCATCGCCGTCGGAGCCGCGGCGTTGATCCTCGGCATTGCGCTCTTCTGCGCCTTGCTCTACTTCGCAAATCACTGACGACGACCGGCCTGGCAAAGCCGCCTCCCGCCGGCCGTCGTCGCCTTCGGTAAATTGACCGCATGACGAACCCGCCCGGTTCCGCTGGGGACCCCATGGGGCAAGACCCGTATCCGAAGGTCGATCCGCTCTCGGGCGCCGTCGAGTATCCGCCCATCGAATACCACCCGACGCCACCGCCGGGCTACTCGATGCCGCCCATGCCGCCGCCGTTGCCACCGGAGTACGGGCCGCCGGGCGGCTCGTTCCCGCCACCTTCCTCGTTCCCGCCACCGGCCGCCGGGCCCACTGCGCCGCCTCCCGGCTACGGTCCCCCGCCCCCTGGCTATGGGCCTCCGCCCGCCGGCTATGGGCCCCCGCCCGCCGGCTATGGGCCCCCGCCTGCCGGTTACGGTCCCCCGCCGCCGTATGCCTATGGCGCGCCGTACGCCGACCCCGCCGCAACCAACGGCAAGGCAATCGGGGCCCTCGTCACGTCGATCGCGGGGATACCGCTGTGCTTCTGCGTGGTGCCGTCGATCGTCGGGATCGTCCTCGGCGTAGTGGCGATGAACGAGACCAAGAAGACCGGTCAGAACGGGCATGGGATGGCACTTGCGGCGGTCATCGTCGGGGCAGTCACGCTTGCACTCACAATGGTGTTCTGGTTCACCGGAGTCATCTCGAACCCCTCAAGATATCACTGACCCGGCCGACGGCCCGCCCGAGCACCGTGGCCGACCGCGGCGGGCGACCCTGGCAAGACCCCCAGGCGGCAGGGCCCTAGCAGTCCCTAGGGCGCCGGCTCCGACGGCCCGGATTCGACTCCCGGTGCCCCATCCGCGACCGTGCGGGTCATCCCGGCGGCCCGCCCCTTGCCGGCGATCACCTGCGCCATCTTGGCGCTGGCCTCGTCGATCATCTCGTCGCCGAGCATCACCGCACCGCGGGCGCCGCCGGCCTGCGACGTGTGCCACTCGTAGGCTTCCAGGATCAGTTCGGCGCGATCGTAGTCAGCCTGGCGCGGGCTGAAGAGCTCGTTGCCCGCCGCGATCTGATCGGGGTGCAGTACCCACTTGCCGTCGTAGCCCAGGGCTGCCGAGCGGCCGGCCACCCGCCGGAACGCCTCGACGTCGCGCACCTTCAGATACGGCCCGTCGATCGCGGCGATGCCGTGCGTGCGGGCGGCGACCAGGATCTTCATCAGCACGTGGTGGTACGCGTCGCCGACGTCGTAGCCCTCCGGCTGCTCGCCGACGACCAGGGTGCGCATGTTCAGGCTGGCCATCAGATCGGCAGGTCCAAGCACCAACGCCTGCACGCGGGGGGCCGCCGCGATCGCGTCGACGTTGGTCAGCCCCTGGGCGGTTTCGATCTGGGCTTCGATGCCGATGCGACCCAGGGGCAGGTCGTGGGTGGCCTCGAGTTGAGTCAGCAGTAGATCCAGGGCGTGCACGTGCGATACGTCGGCCACCTTCGGCAGCACGATGAGGTCGAGGTGGGCACCGGCCGCGGCGACCACCTCGATGACGTCGGCGTGGGTCCACGGCGTGGTCCAGTCGTTGACCCTGACCCCGCGCAGCTGACCGCTGCCGATGCCCCGATCGCCGCGCTCCTGCCCGCCGGACCACCCGGGTTCGGCGAGGGCGGCGGCGACGCGGGTGCGCGCCTCGGCCTTGGCTGCGGGTGCGACGGCGTCCTCGAGATCGAGGAAGACCTGGTCGGCGGGAAGGGTTTTCGCCTTCTCGATCATCTTGGCGTCGCTGCCGGGAACCGACAGGCAGGTCCGGCGGGGTCGGACGGAAAGCTCCAGTCGACGGGGGCGATAGGGATTGTCCACGGCCTCACTCTCTACCCTTTGGGGCATGGTCGCGGTCAACAGGGTCTACACGGCCCGCCTTTCGGGGATGCTGGTATTGGGCCCGGACGGCGAGTCGATCGGCCGGGTGCGCGACGTGGTGATCAGCATCAGCTACGGCCGTCAACAACCACGGGTGCTCGGACTCGTCGTCGAATTGCTCAACCGGAGAAGGATTTTCGTCCCGATTCTGCGCATTACGGCCATCGAGCCCAGTGCCGTCACTCTGACGACGGCCAACGTCTCGCTGCGCCGGTTCGCGCAACGGCCCGGGGAGGTGCTCGTCATCGGCCAGGTGCTCGATACCCGGGTGCGGGTCGAGGATCCCGAGCTCGAACACCTCGCGGGCATCGACGTCGTCGTCGTCGACCTGGCCATCGAGCAGGTCCGCACTCGGGACTGGATGGTCTCCCGGGTGGCGGTGCGTCCGATTCGCCGGTTGGGTCGCCGCACCGCCGTCCACGTCGTCGCGTGGCAGAACGTCTCCGGGCTCACCCCGTCGGCATTGGCGCTGCCCGGTCAGGGCGTCGCGCATTTGCTGGAGCAGTTCGAGGGGCAGCGCCCCATCGTCGTCGCCGACGCCATTCGCGAGCTGCCCGTCAAGC
>JAHFVB010000099.1:6142-11470 GCA_023264755.1 Mycobacterium sp.
AGCGCCGCAACGAAGTCGTCAACGCGCTCAACGACGAACGGCTCGCCGACGTGCTGCAGGAGCTGTCGGAAAGCGAGCAGGCCGCACTGCTCGATCAGATGGACACCGAACGCGCAGCGGATGTGCTCGAAGCGATGGATCCCGACGACGCCGCGGACCTCCTCGGCGAGCTGGGGGCAACGCAGGCCGAGGCACTGTTGGCGCGCATGGATCCGGAGGACTCCGAACCGGTGCGCCGGCTGCTCAAGCACTCCCCCGACACCGCGGGCGGCCTGATGACGTCCAATCCGGTGGTGCTCGGACCCGGAACCACCGTCGCGGAGGCGTTGGCCCGAGTGCGCGATCCCGACCTCACCCCGGCGCTGGCCTCGTTGGCCTTCGTCGTTCGTCCGCCGACCTCTACTCCGACGGGGCGCTACATCGGTTGTGTCCACCTGCAGCGGCTGCTGCGCGAACCGCCGTCTTCGCTGGTCAGTGGCGTGGTCGACACGGATCTACCGACCCTCCTGCCGGAGGACAAGCTGGCCGCGGTGACGCGCTACTTCGCCGCCTACAACCTGGTGTGCGGACCGGTGGTCTACGAGGAGAACCACCTACTCGGCGCGGTGAGCGTCGACGACGTACTCGACCACTTGCTGCCGCACGATTGGCGCGTGCGCTCCGACGAACCGGACCTGCCGACCGCGAGCACCGACTCCCAGCCCGAGGTGGCCACGCCGGCGCCCGGTAGTACGTCATGAGCGACCTGGCGGGCCGCCAGCGGCTGGACACCCCCCAAACGTCGCGCCGGCGGTTCACACCGCGCGTGGACATCGAGGCCGTCGGCCGGTTCAGCGAGTCGATCGCACGCTTTCTCGGTACCGGGCGCTACCTCGCCATGCAGACGGTGATGGTGATCGTGTGGATCGGCCTGAACCTCTTCGCCGTGAAACTGCAGTGGGATCCCTATCCCTTCATCTTGCTGAACCTCGCGTTCTCCACCCAGGCGGCCTATGCCGCCCCGCTGATCCTGCTGGCGCAGAACCGCCAGGAGAATCGCGACCGGGTGTCGCTCGAGGAGGACCGGCGCCGTGCCGAACAGACCAAGGCCGACACCGAATACCTCGCCAGGGAGCTCGCCGCGCTGCGCGTCGCGGTCGGTGAAGTCGCCACTCGGGACTACCTGCGACGGGAACTGGAAGAGGTGCTCGACTTGCTCCACGAACTCAAGTCGTCCAAGTCGAAGAAACAAGCTAAGAGCATTGCGGCAACAGAGGAATGACAAGTCTGTATGGTGACTTGGTTCACACGTTTGCCCGCTGAGATTCGGTCACCGCAGAGCTAGGACGGTTCCAGTGCACATTGGGGGTTCCGCCGCCCTCAGGGCGGCGCGGCATCGCGTGGCCCGCGCCGTGCGTTCGCCGTGGTTCGGCGGCCTGCTGATCGCCCCCGTCGTGCTCGCCTCCGCAGCCGGTGCCGCCCCGCCCCTGCACGAGCACGCGATGAGCGACAACGGCATCACGCCGCTGGCCGCGGTCGCGAACACCGGCGCCAATTCCACGACGATCGTGGCGGCGACCCGCCCCCTGCCGTTCTTCCGCATCGCGATGGCGAACGTGTCCGCCCCGCCGCCCGCCGTCGTGGTGAATTCGCCAGGCAGCCTTCGCATTCCGATGATCGTGTTGACCGCCTATCAGAACGCCGAACGGATGATGGCCGCGGCCTACCCAGGTTGCGGCATCAGCTGGAACCTGCTCGCCGGCATCGGCCGCATCGAGTCGGTGCACGCCAACGGAGGCGCGACCGACGCCCGCGGCACCGCCATCAACCCGATCTACGGGCCCACGCTGGACGGCACCCTGGCCGGCAACGAAACCATCGTCCAGAGCGTGCAGGCCGGTCGGGTCACCTACGCCCGCGCGTTGGGCCCGATGCAGTTCCTGCCGGGCACGTGGGCGCGCTACGCGTCCGACGGCGACGGCGACGGCAAGGCCGACGTCCAGAACGTCTTCGATTCGAGCCTGGCCGCGGCGCGCTACCTCTGCAGCGGCGGGCTCAACCTGCGCGATCCGCACCAGGTGATGACCGCGATCCTGCGGTACAACAACTCGACCGCCTACGCCAGCAACGTCCTGGGCTGGGCGGCGGCGTACGCGACCGGTGTCGTGCCCGTCGACCTACCGCCGATCACCGGTTCGAATCCCCTCGGCGACGCCCACCTGGACTCCAACCCGGAGGGGTTGGGCCCAGGGCTGCCACTCAACGCCGTCGGCCTGCCCGCGAACGATCCCCTTGCCGTGGTGCCGCTGCTCGGCCCCGGTCGGTCCGACGTAGCCGGGCAGCTCGGCGTGCCGGTGGGCGCACCGCTGCCCGGCCCGCAGGCGCCCGCACAGAACTGCGCGATCTTCTGTCTGCAGGCGCCACCGACCCCCGCCGTGGTGGCCCCAGCCGGCCAGAACTGCCAGGTGTTCTGCCTGCAAGCCCCGCCGTCCACCGAGCCCCAGACCCCGCCCGCGGCGGGGTTCCCGCCGCCGCCGGCCACCGATGCGGCACCGGTCGGGCCGCCGCCCGGGCCGGCCGTTCCACCGGCCTGACCCCGGGCCGACGGTGCACTTCGGAGCCCGTCCGGCGGCGGCCTAGACTGACGTCGATGTCCTCGAACCCCACCGACCTGGAAGCAGCGGTCCGCGCCGCGCTCGCCAAGGTCGTAGACCCCGAACTACGCAGGCCGATCACCGAGGTCGGCATGGTGAAGAACGTCACCGCGGCCCCCGATGGCACGGTGCACGTGGAGATCTACCTGACGACGTCGGCATGTCCGAAGAAGTCGGAGATCACCGACCGGGTTCGGCAGGCGGTCGCCGACGTACCCGGTACCGGCGCTACCACCGTCACCCTCGACGTCATGGACGACGACCAACGCACCGCACTGCGCAAGCTGCTGCGCGGAGACTCCCGCGAGCCCGTCATCCCGTTCGCCCAACCCGGATCGCTGACCCGCGTCTATGCGGTGGCCTCGGGCAAGGGCGGCGTCGGGAAGTCCAGCGTCACGGTGAACCTGGCCGCCGCGCTGGCCGCCCGCGGGCTGTCGGTCGGGGTGCTGGACGCCGACATCTACGGCCACTCGGTGCCGCGGATGATGGGCACCACCGACCGCCCGACCCAGGTCGAATCGATGATCCTGCCACCCGTCGCGCACGACGTGAAGGTCATCTCGATCGCCATGTTCACCCAGGGCAATACCCCGGTGGTGTGGCGCGGGCCGATGTTGCACCGGGCCCTGCAGCAGTTCCTGGCCGACGTCTACTGGGGCGACCTCGACGTGCTGTTGTTGGACCTGCCGCCCGGAACCGGTGACATCGCGATCTCGGTGTCGCAATTGATCCCCGGCGCCGAGATCCTGGTCGTGACCACCCCTCAGCTGGCGGCCGCCGAAGTAGCGGAACGCGCGGGGGCGATCGCCCTGCAGACGCGGCAGCGCATCGTCGGCGTGGTCGAGAACATGGTCGACGGCCCGGTCATCAAGATGTTCGGCGAGGGCGGCGGACGTCAGGTCGCCGAGAGCCTCACCCGTGCCGTCGGCGCGGACGTACCGCTGCTGGGTCAGGTTCCGCTGGATCCCGAGCTGGTGGCCGCGGGCGACTCCGGGGTGCCGCTGGTGCTCAGCGCGCCCGACTCCATCGCAGGCAAGGCCTTGCTGGCCATCGCCGACCGGTTGGCCTCCCGCAAGCGGGGGCTGGTCGGGATGTCGTTGAATCTGGATCCCGTCGCTCGCTAGGCGGTACGCCGCCTAGCGGCTCAGGGGTTCTTGTCGGGTGCGGGGTTGACCGTGAGCACCAGGTGGCGTCCGTCGCGGATCACCTCGACCGGCGCGTCCTGGCCGATCTGGAGTTGACGCACCGCGACGACGTATTCGTCGCCGTCGTTGACCGGGCGGTTGCCGATCTTGACGATGACGTCGTTCTCCAGGATGCCCGCCTTGTCGGCCGGGCTCCCCGCGATCACGTTGGCGACCTGGGCGCCGGTGGCCATGGCGTTGCTCACCGACCTGGCGGTCAGCCCGAGCGTCGGGTGCACGATCTTGCCGTCGCTGATGAGCGTGTTGGCCACCGACTTGACCTCGTTGATCGGAATGGCGAAGTTCAGCAGCACGCCGTCCTCGCGGCCGGCGGTGTTGATCCCGATGACCTCGGCATCCATGTTGATCAGCGGCCCGCCGGAGTTGCCGTGGTTGATCGAGGCGTCGGTCTGCAACCCGTCCAGCACGGTGTCGGTGTCGCTTTCCCCGTCGGCCGGGATGGGCACCGGCCGGTGCAACGCGCTGATGATGCCTTGGGTGACGGTGCTGCGCAGCCCGATCGGAGCCCCCGCGGCGATCACCTCTTCGCCGACCTGAACCTTGTCCGAGTCGCCCAGTTTGGCCACGCTCAGATTCTTGGTGTCGTCGACCTTGAGCACCGCGACGTCGGTCTTGCGGTCCCGGCCGACCAGCGTGGCCGGCACCTCGGTGCCGTCGTTGAAGACCACCGAGATCTTGTACTTGCCCGGATTCTGGGCGGATTCGGAGATCACGTGGTTGTTGGTGACCAGGTAGCCGCGCCCGTCGATGATGACGCCGGATCCGAGGCTGGTGTCGGTGTCCCCGACCACCCGGACGGTAACCACCGAATTGGCCACCTCCGCGGCCACCTTGGCGAACCTGCTGGTGGGTTCCTTGGCGTTGTCGGACGTTTCCAGGTTCACCTTCGAACTGGTGGTCGCCGGCTTCACGTCGACCGTGTAGCGGCCCAGCATGCCGCCGACCAGGCCGATTACCAGTGCGCCGAGCGCTAGCAACCCCAGCGCCGTCCACGACACCCGTCGGCCGGTGAAGACGTCGCGCACCCCGGCCTTGCCGATCGGACCTGCCGCCACCACCGGTGGCGGCTTGGGCGCGGCGGGCCGGCCCGGCGACGGGGTGGCCTCCGGATCCCGCCACGGGTCGGCGTCGGGGGTCAGCTGCTGTTCGCGTTCGGCCTCCGCCTCGGCATCGGTGGGCGGACGTTGCAGCGTGACACCACCTTCGTGACGCCCGAACTCCTCGGCCAAGGCGGGGTCGACCACCTGGTCCGTTGGCTCGTACTCACGGTCCCCGAGGTGGGGGTCGGCTTCCAGGAAGGACCCCGAGAAGCCCTCCGGCCGGCCGAAGGCCTCGGCGGCTTCGGGCTCGACGGGCGGCCGCGAAACCGGGCGGGGGGCCAGGCGCGGGCTGGTACCGGACTGGTCCTGATTGGTCACCCGTGTTCACTCTCCATCGGGGCATCCGCTGATGAGCCGACGCCAAACATGTCCTTCACGTTACCGGCGTTT
>JAHFVB010000100.1 GCA_023264755.1 Mycobacterium sp.
CTCCGCCATCGCCGCCCTGGACCCCGGCAAGCTGCCCGCCATCCGACAACAGATCTGGACGTTGATGCGGGCCGCCAAGATGGACCACGATCTGGGGTTGGAGGACCGGCCGGACGAGGACGTGTTCGACGACATGCTGCTGCACGTCGACGGCTGGTTGTGCGAGATCAAGGACGTCCAGATCCGCGACGGCCTGCACATCCTCGGCCAGGCACCCGAGGGTGCCGTCGAACTCGACCTGGTGCTCGCGATCCTGCGCGCCCGCCAGCTGTTCGGCGGCGAGCAGTCGGTCCCCGGACTGCGCCAAGCCCTGGGTCTGGCCGAGGACGGTACCGACCAGCGCGGGGCCGTTGACGTCGCCGAGGAACGGGCGCGTGAGCTGGTGGCTGCCCTGCAGGAGACGGGTTGGGACGCCGCGGCGGTCGCATCGATCACCGACGACGCCGAGGTGGCCGCCGTGCTTCGCTTCGCGGCCAAGGAGGTGGTGCCGCGGTTGCGCCAGACCGACTGCGAGCTCAGTCAGCTCCTGCGCGCGCTCGACGGTGGCTTCATCGCTGCGGGACCGTCGGGCTCACCGCTGCGCGGTCTGGTCAACGTGCTGCCCACCGGGCGCAACTTCTACTCCGTCGACCCCAAGGCGGTGCCGTCCCGGCTCGCGTGGGAAACCGGTGTGGCGCTGGCAGATTCGCTGCTCGAGCGCTACCGTGCCGACCACGGGCAGTGGCCGCAGTCAGTAGGCCTGTCGGTCTGGGGCACCTCGGCCATGCGCACCTCGGGCGACGACATCGCCGAAGTCCTTGCGCTGCTTGGCGTGCGACCGGTGTGGGATGACGCGTCGCGTCGCGTCACCGACCTCGAAGCGATAACGCTGGCCGAACTGGGCCGCCCGCGTATCGACGTCACCGTCCGGATTTCGGGCTTCTTCCGCGATGCGTTCCCACACGTCGTCGCGATGATCGACGATGCGGTCCAGCTGGTCACCGGCCTCGACGAGCCCGACGACCAGAACTACGTGCGCGCCCATACCCGCACCGACCTCGCCGAACACGGCGACCAACGACGCGCCACCACGCGCATCTTCGGCTCCAAACCCGGGACGTACGGCGCAGGTCTGCTGCAACTCATCGACAGTCGGAACTGGCGCGACGACGCCGACCTGGCTGCGGTGTACACCGCCTGGGGTGGGTACGCCTACGGCCGCGGCCTCGACGGCGCCCCGGCGACCGAGGACATGAACAAGGCGTACCGGCGAATCGCCGTGGCCGCCAAGAACACCGATACCCGCGAGCACGACATCGCCGACTCCGACGACTACTTCCAGTACCACGGCGGCATGGTCGCCACGGTGCGGGCGCTGACGGGTCGCGACCCGGCCGCCTACATCGGCGACAACACCCGCCCGGACGCCGTGCGCACCAGGACGCTGACCGAGGAGACCACCCGCGTCTTCCGGGCGCGCGTCGTCAACCCGCGGTGGATGAACGCCATGCGTCGACACGGCTACAAGGGCGCGTTCGAGATGGCCGCGACCGTCGACTACCTCTTCGGCTACGACGCGACCGCCGGGGTGATGGCGGACTGGATGTACGAGCGGCTGGCCGGGGAGTACGTGCTCGACGACGAGAACCGCAAGTTCATGTCGGAATCCAACCCGTGGGCGCTGCACGGCATGGCGGAGCGGCTCCTGGAGGCGGCCGGGCGGGGGATGTGGGCCGAGCCGGAGGCCGCGACGTTGGACGGGTTGCGTCAGGTGTTGCTCGAGACCGAGGGTGACCTCGAGGGCTGACGCCGATAGATTCGTGTCATGGCCGTGACCTTCTCCGACGTTGCCGGATCCGAGTACATCCTGCTGACCACGTTCACCAAGGACGGGCGGCCCAAGCCGACGGCCATTTGGGCCGTGGAGGACGGTGACCGGCTGATCGCGATTACCCAGGAACAGTCCTGGAAGGTCAAGCGCATCCGCAACACCCCGCGGGTCACCATCGCCGTGTGCGACCGCAGCGGCAAGCCCAAGGGGGACGCGGTCGAGGCCACCGCCGCGATCTTGGACAAGTCCGCCAACGCGGCGACCTACGCGGCGATCGGCAAGCGGTACGGCCTGCTCGGCAAGGTCTTCAACCTGTTCTCCAAGCTGCGCGGCGGCCTGGACAAGAACGTGACCATCGAATTGAAGCCGATCGCGAATGCCTGAGTTCTCCGAGGTCTACCGGGAGAAGTACTTGCTGCTCACCACGTTCACCAAGGACGGGCGGCCCAAGCCCACCCCGGTGTGGGGGGTGCCCCACGGGGACACGCTGTTGATCAGCACCGACGACGGCTCTTGGAAGACCAAGCGCATCAACAACACCCCGCGGGTCACCATCCAGAAGTGCGGCGTGCTCGGCAAGGTGAAGGGCGAACCCGTCGAAGCGGTGGCCCGCAATCTGCCGAAGTCCGAGACCCGACGGGTGTTCGACATGGTGACCAGGCGCTACTGGTGGCACGCGTGGTGGTGGATCCCACAGGCCGTCCTGCGCGGCGGCGTCGACAAGGTGCACGCTGCGATAGAGGTGGTCGCACTCGACGCGTCGGGCGCCCTGCCGTGAAACACCTCGTCGTGAAACCCCGAGCCGTGCAAGTAGGAACCCTCGGGCCCGCTCACTCGTTGTCGCTTCATGGCTAAGCGGCTTTTCGGGCTGTACCTGCTCGTCGAATTGGCGGCAGTGATTGCGCTTTCGTACACCATCGGTTTCGGCTGGACCGTGCTGTTGCTGCTAGGCACCGTTGCCGTCGGCCTGGCGGTGGCGGGCTCACAGTTGACGCGACAGGTGTCCCGGCTGAGGTCGGGGCTCGCCACGCCGCAGGCGGCCGCGACCGACGGCGTGCTCATCGCGCTCGGTTCGGTACTGACCATCGTGCCCGGTTTCGTCACTTCGGTGCTCGGGCTGCTGCTGCTTCTGCCGCCCACCCGGGTGGTCGCCCGCCCGGCCGTGGCGGCCCTGGCCGCTCGCGGGCTCGGCCGCGTGCCGCTGCTCGTCACCTCGACGGGGGCCTACCGCCCCGCCCGGCGTGACTACATCGACGGTGAGGTGCTGGACGTGACGGAGTACACCGTCGACGTGGAGGCTCCGCGGCTTCCCGGCGCCCATTCCGGGCCGACCACCTAACTTGACCACGCTGCTGGTCAATGGCCGGGTGCACACGCCCGTCATGCCGGAGGCGACCGCAATCGCGGTCTCCGACGGGCCGGACTCGACGGTGGTGTGGCTGGGCACCGACGACGTCGGACGCTGCGAGTTTCCGGACGCCAGGCTGATCGATCTCGAGGGCGCGTTCGTCGCCCCGGCCTTCGTGGACAGCCACGTCCACCTCACCGCAACCGGGCTGGCCATCGTCGGGCTCGACCTGCGGCGGGCGACTTCCCTGGCACACCTGCTCCGACTGTTGGCCGAGTACTCGGCCAAGAATCCGGACGGTCCGGTCTGGGGCCACGGCTGGGATGAAGCGCAGTGGGCGAACCCGACCCCGCCCACCACCGCCGAGCTGGACCAGGTGCTCGGGGGCCGGCCCGCCTACCTCGCCCGCGTCGACGTGCACTCCGCGGCCGCCAGCACCGCCATGCGAGCGTTGGTCCCGGGCCTGGCCGCGGCCGACGGCTACGCCGCTGACCTTCCGCTGACGGCGCAGGCCCACCACCTGGTCAGGGCCGTGGCCCGCGAGTTGCTGACCCCCGCGCAACGCGATTTGGCGCGCGCCGAGGCGTTGGAACTGGCCGCCCGCTCGGGCATCGTCGCGGTGCACGAGTGTGCCGGGCCCGACATCGGCGGAATCGACGACTGGCAAGCGGTGCGCGCGTTGAACCACGGCGTCGAGGTCGTCGGTTACTGGGGGGAGGCCGTCAGCACCCCCGAACGAGCTCGCGAGCTCGTGGAGCTCACCGGTACCCGCGGGTTGGCCGGCGATCTGTTCGTCGACGGAGCCCTCGGTTCGCGAACCGCCTGGCTGCACCAGCCCTACGCCGATCACCCCGACGGCTGTGGCAACTGCTATCTCGACGTCGACGCCATCGAAGCCCATCTCGGCGCGTGCACCGAAGCCGGAATCACCGCGGGCTTCCACGTCATCGGTGACGCTGCGGTGTCCGCCGTCGTCGCCGCCATGGATCGCGTCGTCGCACGGTTTGGCTCCGCGGCGGTGGCGCGCTGTGGCCACCGGCTGGAGCACCTGGAGCTGGTCACCGCAGAACAGGCCGAACGGCTGGGCCGCTTCGGGGTGATCGCCAGCGTGCAGCCCAATTTCGACGCCCTGTGGGGTGGGGAACGAGGCATGTACGCCACCAGACTCGGTGCCGACCGGGCCCGCCGGCTCAATCCGTTGGCGCTGTTAGCATCCCAAGGCGTGCCACTCGCGTTGGGCTCGGATTCGCCCGTCACCACCATGAATCCGTGGGCGACCGTCCGTGCGGCCATCCGGCACCAGACGCAGGGCAGCGCGTTGTCCGCCCGCGCGGCGTTCGCTGCGGCCACCCGCGGGGCGTGGCGGGCAGGCGGTGTCCGCGACGGAATCAGCGGCACCCTGGTGCCCGGTGCACCGGCCTCCTATGCAGTGTGGGACGTGCCGGGCGGAGCAGATGGTTTGGTGGTGGCCGCGCCCGCCGATGGCGTCGAGCGGTGGTCCACCGATCCGCGAGCCCGAGTACCGGTACTGCCGCGGCTGGAACTCGACGAGCCCCTGCCCACCTGCCGCCAGACCGTCCATCGCGGCGTCGTGCTCCATGGCTGACCAGAAGCGTCGGTATTGGTCACGTCCCACGGACGTCACCGATACCTTCCCGGCTGTCGGCGACGAGGGCGACGAGCTCGAGGACCTTGACCACCTCGACGAGCTCGAGCTCGGTGACGTCGACGACCCGCCCCAGCCCGCCTCGACCACGTCCCGCGCCGAACGGGTCGCGCGGGTGGCCGCCCGGGTTTGGCGGGTGCTCGAGCCGAGGGTGTGGCGCCTGACGGCGAGCGTTCTGGCGGGGCTCCTGGTGTGCGCCAGCTTCCCGCCGTTCGGCCGGTGGTACCTGGCCTTCGTCGCGTTCGCGCTGCTCGGCTGGGTGCTGACGAGGCCGACGACGACCCGGGCCGGTGGCTTCGGGTACGGCTTCCTGTTCGGGCTGGCGTTCTACGTTCCCCTGTTGCCGTGGATCAGCGAACTAGTGGGCGCGGTGCCCTGGTTGGCGCTGGCGACGATGGAGGCCCTCTTCCCGGCCCTCTTCGGACTGCTCGCCGTCCTGGTGCGCAGCCTGCCCGGCTGGCCGGTGTGGTTCGCCGCGGTGTGGATGTCGTCGGAGTGGTTGAAGTCCGTCGTGCCGTTCGGCGGGTTCCCCTGGGGAGTGATCGGCTTCAGCCAAACCGACGGTCCACTGTTGGGACTCGCTCACCTCGGCGGTGCTCCGCTGGTGTCGTTCGGGGTGGTACTGGTGAGCTTCAGTCTGCTCGCCGTCGGACTCGAGGTGCTGCGCGGCGCGCGGCGCGATCGGGCTGCTGGGGCGGTTCGGCCGGCGGCGGTGTTGGTGCCAGGGCTCTGCGTCGTCGCGGTGCTACTCACCGTCGCGCTGGTGAGTCCGCACCTGCGCAAGTCGGGAGCGGGCGCCAGCGACGATCCGCCGGTCACCGTGGCCGCGATTCAGGGCAACGTGCCCCGGCTCGGGCTGGAGTTCAACGCGCAGCGGCGGGCGGTCCTGGACAACCACGTGCGAGAGACGCTGCGGCTGGCCGACGACGTCCGGAACGGCCGCGCACCGCAACCCACCGTCGTGATCTGGCCGGAGAACTCCTCGGACATCGACCCGCTGGCCAATCCGGACGCGGCCAGTCAGATCTCGCTGGCCGCCAATGCGATACACGCGCCGATCTTGGTCGGGGCGGTGATCGCCGCGCCTGACTACACCCGATCCGATCCCGCGGCTACCAACTCGGTGATCGTGTGGGACGGCGTCAACGGTCCTGGGGAACGCCACGACAAGAAGATCATCCAGCCCTTCGGCGAGTACCTGCCGTGGCGCAGCTTCTTCAAGCATCTGTCGTCGTACGCGGACCGCGCGGGTTACTTCGTGCCCGGTTCCGGCGACGGCGTGGTGCACGCCGGGGGCGTGCCCGTCGGCGTGACCACGTGTTGGGAGGTGATCTTCGATCGCGCGGCCCGCGAGTCGGTGCTCAACGGCGCGCAGCTGCTCGCCGTGCCGGCCAACAACGCGACGTTCGACGAGCCGATGAGCGCTCAGCAGCTGGCCTTCGCCCGGCTGCGCGCGGTCGAGCACGACCGGTACGTCGTCGTCGCGGGCACCACCGGGATCAGCGCGATGATCGCGCCGGACGGCCGGGTACTGGCCCGGACGGCCTTCTTCGAGCCGGCTTACCTCGACGCGCAGCTCCGGCTGAAGTCGGAGCTGACACCCGCGACGAAGTGGGATCCGATCGTCCAGGGACTACTCGTTTCGGTTGGTGTTGCGGCTGTGTTCGGGGCAATGCTGCACAATGGGAGCTTCGTGCGTCGCCGGGTAGGGCGGCCGAGCGGTAAGCGAAGGAGTGGCATGACCAGCTAGCGAGAAGCGGAGCGGGATCGCGCATGAATGAGGGTGCGGATCGCCCCAGCCTGCGCACGCTGGTCATCATTCCGACGTACAACGAGCGCGAGAACCTGCCGCTGATCGTCGGTCGGGTGCATGCGGCGCGTCCGGACGTCGACGTGTTGATCGTCGACGACGGCAGCCCCGACGGCACGGGGGAACTTGCCGACGAGCTCGCGCTGGCCGATCCCGACCGGGTGCACGTGATGCATCGCGCCAGCAAGGCCGGGCTCGGCGCTGCTTACCTGGCCGGATTCCGCTGGGGGCTGGGCCGCGGTTACACGGTGCTGGTCGAGATGGACGCCGACGGTAGTCACGCTCCCGAGGAGCTGTACCGGCTGCTCGATGCCGTCGACGCCGGTGCCGACCTGTCCATCGGGTCGCGCTACGTCGACGGCGGTACCGTGCGGAACTGGCCACGGCGACGCAAGGTGTTGTCTCAGACCGCGAACGGCTACTCGCGGGTCATGCTGGGCGTTCAGATCCACGACATCACCGCGGGCTACCGCGCCTACCGGCGTGAGGTGCTCGAGAAGATCGAACTCGACACCGTCGACTCGAAGGGCTACTGCTTTCAGATCGAGATGACCTGGCGCACCATCACCGCAGGGTTCACGGTCGTCGAAGTGCCCATCACGTTCACCGAGCGTGAGTTGGGCAAGTCGAAGATGAGCGGATCCAACATCCGGGAGGCCATCTTCAAGGTCGCCGAATGGGGCCTCCGGGGCCGCCTCGATCGCGCCCGCGGCGTGGCGCGCTAGCGAAGGCTAGTTGCCGCGCCTGCGGGTCTTGATGATGTCCATCCGCTCCTTGAGCAGCTCTTCGAGCTCCTCGACGGAACGACGCTCGAGCAGCATGTCCCAGTGGGTACGCGGGGGCTTGACCTTCTTCGGCTCGGGGAGGTCACCGTCGATCAGGGTGCCTTCCATGCCGTTGCGGCACGGCCACGTGCCGGGGATCTCTGCGTCGTCGGCGAAGGGAACCTCGAACTCCTCGCCGTTGTCCGTCCGGTAGCGGGCCATCTGGCGCGGGGCCAGGTCGTGGTTACGGTCGGTCTCGTAGCTCACAGCTCCGAGTCGACTGCCCCTCAAGACGCGATCAGCCATGGTCCACACTCCTCTTCAAGCAATTCATGTCGGGTATTCACCCAGTTCATCCGGGAGAATCAACGCAGCCAGCCGGTGCGAAGTTCCCGACTCTGACTCCATGATACCGGGGTAGTGCCTCGCGGCGGTTTACAGTCGGGACTCGTGACCACTGGTGTCGGCCGGCGGGGCCGAGTACGACGGCAAGCGCAACCCTGTCGCTGGTGCGGCCGTGAGGTTCCCGACGCCGGAGTCGGTCGTCGTCGGCAGTACTGCAGGCAGTCCTGCCGGCAACGTGCGTACGAGCAGCGCGCCCTGGTCAAGGGCACCTCGTTGCCGCCGGATTCGGTGGTCTTGACCGCTGCGGAGGCCGCGGAGCTCGCCGATCGGGTGTTCCAGGTGCGTTGCGCGGCCGAGGACGTGGCCACTGCGGTCGACGAAGGGGCCGCGGCGGCCGAGCTCCGCGAGCTGTGTGCGGCCCTGTTGAGCGCGGCGAAGGCGGCCGACGGCTGGCGTTAGCCTTGCGCTACCTCGCGGAGTGTGGGGGAAGTCGTCGACGATCGGCGAGTTTCTCAACCACAACCCGCACACTCGGCGAAGCCCGAGTTCGGTTGCGCCAAGGCGTCATCCGCGCGGAGGCGCTCAGCACGTGAACTGCAGGCCGATGTCCGGTGGCGGGGTCGCCGGCTGCAAGCATCCGAACGGCCCGACGCCCGCCTTCGACATGACGACGGCCGACTGATGCGCGTAGTTGACGCAGAACAGTCCGGCGGCGTCGGCGCGGCACCGGTAGTCGCCGAAGGCGAGGGTGTGTCCAGCGGGTAGTTCCGCACCCGTGCCGACCGTGAAGGGGCCGGGATCGCCATGGGGTGAGCCGATTTCGACGCTGGCGCCGCCGAAGTCGACCCAGTTGTTCTTCCAGGCCGTCGGGAAGTCGGGGGGACGTGGCGGTGGATTGGTCAGCTTGACCAGGCAGGCGAGTTCACCGTCGACGTACTTGTTCGTCATGCAGGTGGCTTCGGTGCCCGCCGTGACGAACGCGATGTCGTTGCCCAGCTGCGTCGTGGTGCCGTCGAGGGTGGCGGTGCGATAGTTCGCTGGGTCGGCGGGTTGTCCGGCTTCGACCCAGCTGATGACCTCGGCGATCGAGGCGCCGGCAGCGGGTGCCTTGGCGGGTGGGGAAGGCGTCGGCGCGCTGGTCGTCGGGGGTGCGGAGCGAGTGCTAGCCGGGGTGGTGAGGGCCGACGGGGAGTGGTGGGAGTCGCCGGTGACGTCGTTCGCGCAGCCCGCCAGCAGCATGGCCACTCCGACGATCACCGCAACTCGCATAGGGGCCAGGCTAGCGCCCAGCCGTTGCCCGAGCCGGTTGGGCGGTCCAACGGCTCGTCGTTCGCTACCGTCGGGTGATGCACGAACGCACGATTCGCGTGACCGTGGACAGCGGCACGGTGGAGGGGTTCACCCGCGACGGTGTCCACCGGTGGCGGTCCATCCCGTTCGCCCGCCCGCCGGTGGGGCCGTTGCGCTACCGGGCGCCGCAACCGGTGGCCCCATGGCGCGGGGTGCGGTACTGCCACGGGTATTCCTACTGCGCACCACAAGAGCGCAGGTACACCCTCCTGGGAGTCGGCAAGTACCAGCCGATGGGTGAGGACTGCCTGACCCTCAACGTGGTGGCGCCGGAGTCACCGCCCGAGGGCCCCTTGCCCGTGATGTTCTTCATCCACGGCGGCGGCTACGTCATGGGAAGCTCGGCCACTCCGCTCTACGACGGCGCGGCCCTGGCGCGGCGCGGGTGCGTGTTCGTCTCGGTGAACTACCGGCTCGGGGCCTTGGGCTGTTTCGACCTGTCGGCGCTGTCCACACCGGAACACCCGATCGACGGCAACCTCTACCTGCAGGATCTCGTGATGGCGTTGCGCTGGGTGCGCGACAACGCATCGGTGTTCGGGGGTGACCCCGACAACGTGACGATCTTCGGGGAGAGTGCGGGCGCGCACGCGGTCGCCACGCTGATGGCCGTCCCACAAGCGAAGGGCCTGTTCGCCCAAGCCATTTCAGAGAGTCCGGCGAGCGGCATGGTGCGTTCACCGGAGGCGGCCGCGACGTTCGCCGAACACTTCGTCGGGCTGCTCGGAGCCGGCAAGCGCGACGGCGCCGCCGCATTGATGTCCGCCAAGCCCGAGCGGCTCGTCGGGGCACTGAACGAACTCATCGCCCGCGGCATGACCGACATGCCCGGCGCCTTTCCCGCCGGGCCCGCCTACGGCACCGAGTATCTGCCCGAAGACCCGATCGAGGCGATGCGGTCCGGATCGGCGCACCGGGTGCCGCTCATCGTGGGCACCAATGCCGAGGAGGGGCGGTTGTTCACCCGCTTCATGCCGCTGCTCCCGACCAGCGAACGCACCATCGAGAAGTTGCTGACCTATACCGACGTCGAGTCCCGAGACCGGATCACCAGCGCCTACCCCGGATACCCGAGCTCGTCGGCGTGCATCCAGTTGGGGGGCGACTTCGCCTTCGGTACCGCGGCCTGGCAGGTCGCCGAGGCGCACTGCCGGCATGCGCCGACCTACTTCTACCGGTACGACTACGCGCCGCGAACGTTCCACTGGTCTGGACTCGGCGCCACGCACGCCACCGAACTGCTCGCCGTCTTCGACGTGTACCGCACCAGGTTCGGTGCGCTGCTGACCGCAGCGGCCGACGGCCGGTCGGCGCGGCGCGTCAGCGACGACGTCCAATCCCGGTGGCGGGCCTTCAGCCGCAGCGGGGTCCCTGGCGCGGGCTGGCCGGAGTACACCACCGAAGAACGAGCGGTCTTGGTGTTCGACAGAAACAGCCGGGTCGAACTGGATCCGGCGGCGGACCGTCGGCTGGCCTGGGAGGGTTTCTCACTCGCGGCGCAGTGAGCGCGCCACCGGTGCAGTCTCATCAACGTGCTGCGCCGGGTTCGCGGATGTGATTGCGTGACCGGATGGCTCATCCCTTGGATCCGTTGTCTTCCGACGAATTCGCCACCGCCGCTGCCATCTTGCGACGCGAGCACGACGTCCAAGCCGGTGGGCCGGGACTGGGTTGGCGCTTCGCATCGATCGAACTCGTCGAGCCGACCAAGGCCGAACTGCGCGAGTTCGAGCGCGCCGGCGAAGTGCCGGACCGGCGCGCCACGGTGATTTGCCTGAATCGGGCCACGAACGCCACCTACAAGAGCGTCGTGTCGCTCGCGGCCGACCGGGTGGAGTCGTTCGAGCACGTGCCCGGTGTGCAGGCCAACTTCACCGTCGACGAGTTTGTCGAGTGCGACCAGCTATTGCGCACCAACCCCGAGCTGCTCGCGGCGCTCGCCCGCCGCGGCGTCGACGACGTCGGGCTGGTGTTCTTCGATACCTGGACCTACGGCGATGCCGTGGCGCCCGCGGAGTTCCGCGACCGCAGGCTCGGATGGTCGGACACCTGGTTGCGGGAGGGGCAGGGTACGAATCCCTATGCGCACCTGGTCAGTGGGCTGCATTGCGTCATCGACGTGAACGCGATGGAGGTGCTGCGCATCGAGGACGGCCCGCACGTCGCCATGCCCGCCGTCATGGGCGAATACGTGCCCCGGCACATCCCGGAGCGAATCCGGGCGCAGTACCGGCGCGAACCACTCAAGCCGCTCCAGGTCGTCCAGCCCGATGGTCCGTCGTTCACGTTGGACGGCAATCATCTGGAATGGCAGAACTGGTCGCTGCGGGTCGGCTTCAACTACCGCGAGGGAATGACGCTGCACGCCGTC
>JAHFVB010000494.1 GCA_023264755.1 Mycobacterium sp.
ACCTTCGGCGCACCCCGGTGGCGACACGTCGCCGATCGATGTTGCGGGACAACGCGAACAGCTGGCGGCCCATGGCGCCGCCGACCATCGAGGCCAGCGTCGACTCGCTGAGCTCGGCTACGTCTGCGACGGTGTGGATGCCGTAGGTGTGCAGCTTCTCGGCGGTCTTGGCGCCAACACCCCACAACCGTCGCACGGGAAGCGGGTGCAGGAACTCCAGCTCGCGATCCGGGGGCACCAGGAGCAGGCCGTCGGGCTTGCCCTCCTGGCTGGCCACCTTGGCCAGGAACTTGGTGCGGGCGATGCCGACGGTGATGGGCAGCCCGACCTCGGACCGAATGCGCTCCCGCAGCCGGGCGGCGATGGCCACCGGTGTGCCCGACACGCGCGCCAACCCGCCCACCTCGAGGAAGGCCTCGTCGACCGAGATCGGTTCGACCAGGGGAGTGGTGTCTCGGAACACCGCGAACACGTCCGCACTGGCCTGGGTGTAGGCCGACATCCGCGGTGACACCACGATCGCGTGGGGGCACAGTTGGCGGGCTTGGCGCCCGCCCATCGCGGTGCGCACGCCGTACGCCTTGGCCTCGTAGCTGGCGGCGAGGACTACTCCGCCGCCGACGATGACGGGCCGACCCCGCAGCGACGAATCGTCGCGCTGCTCGACCGAGGCGTAGAACGAATCGAGGTCGGCATGCAGGATCGACGCGGCATCCGGCGGCGGACCAGAGGACCGCGTCGACTGGCCCGACTGCCCGATCGACACGAACATATGTTCGCATCGACGTCCGACGAAGCGAGCCGTAACCGCGACACATAAGCCCCGGCGACGACGCGCCGTGGCAGTCCGCCGGAGTTTATGCCTCGCGGAGGCGGAGGCCCGTGCCTCGCGGAGGCGGAGGCCCGTGCCTCGTGCCTCGCGGAGGCGGAGCCTCGTGCCCGGCTGAGGGTGGGCCTACTGGCTTCCGCCGTAGATGCTGGTCAGCCAGATGTGCGCCAGGGTGTCCACGATCCGGTCCTCGGCCACGGCGCCGCTCTCGGCGACCAGGGTGGCGGTCATGGTGCGTTCGTTCATCAGGTTCAACGACGTGGCGAGGTCGTGCGCCGGCAACGTCACCGGGGCCGCGCCGCGCGCCCGCTCGGCCTCGATCAGCGCCGCTGTCTGGTCGATCCACTTCTGCATGAACGCCGACCACACGGTCCGCAGGTCGGAACTGGTCGCGAGTGCCTCGGTGCCGGCCCGCGCGACGACGCTGTGGGAACCGAACGCGGTGAAGAAGGTGCGGATGCCCTCTCGGAACGCGCGCCGGGGATCGTTGGGCAGGTTTTGCATCGCCCCGTCGAAGCCCGTGTCGGCCTCCTGGATCAGCGGATCGATCAGTGACAGCAGCACCGCGTCCTTGGACGGGAAGTAGAAGTAGAAGGTCGGCCGCGACAGTCCTGCGCCCTTGGCCAGGTCGTCCACGGAGATGTCGGCGAACTTCTTGTCCTCCAGTAGACGCTCCGCCGTGGCGAGGATTGCGGCCTCGCGATCGTCACCGGAGGGCCGCGTCGTGCGGCGTCCGCGGCCGGATCGTGCGGTGCTGGCGGTGGTCACGGTCGTTGACTTTACGGCATGTCGAAATATTCGACACACTGTTGACCTATTCGACACCCTGTTGATAACGTATCGCCATGACCGAACACCTCGACGTCCTCATCATCGGCGCCGGCATCTCCGGCGTCAGTGCCGCCTGGCACCTGCAGGACCGTTGCCCGTCGAAGACGTACGCCATCCTGGAACGCCGCGAGAACATGGGCGGCACCTGGGACCTGTTCAAGTACCCCGGAATCCGCTCGGACTCCGACATGTTCACGCTCGGATTCCGGTTCAAGCCGTGGACGTCCGATACCTCCATTGCGGGCGGCCCGGCGATCCTGGAGTACATCAAGGAAGCCGCTTCCGAGAACGGCATCGACAAGCACATCCGCTACAACAACCGCGTCGTCGCTGCCGACTGGTCTGACGCCGACAACGTCTGGACCGTCACCGTCGAAACCGACGGCGCCCAGCAGAAGCTGACGTGCTCGTTCCTGTTCGCGTGCAGTGGCTATTACAACTACGACGAGGGCTACTCGCCCAAGTTCGAAGGCTCCGAGGACTTCGCGGGCACCATCGTGCATCCGCAGCACTGGCCAGAGGACCTCGACTACCAGGGCAAGAAGATCGTCGTGATCGGCAGTGGCGCCACCGCCGTGACGTTGATCCCCGCGCTCATTCAGAACGGCGCGGGCCACGTCACCATGCTGCAGCGCTCGCCGACGTACATCGGATCGCTACCTGAAGTCGACCCCATCGCCACGCAGGTGAACAAATACCTGCCGGAACGGGCGGCCCACGTGGTGAACCGTTGGAAGGCAATCGGTTACAGCACGATCCAGTATCAGCTGGCGCGCAAGTTCCCCAACTACTTCCGCAAGATTCTGCGCACGATGGCCGTACGTCGCCTGCCCGAGGGCTACGACTACGACAAGCACTTCAGCCCCAGCTACAAGCCGTGGGATCAACGAGTGTGCGTGGCCCCCAACGGCGATCTGTTCAAGGCCATCCGCAAGGGCACCGCCGACGTCGTCACCGACACCATCGAACGGTTCACCCCGGAAGGCATCAAGCTGAGCTCCGGTGAGGTGCTCGACGCCGACATCATCGTCACCGCAACGGGGCTCAACATGCAGCTGCTCGGTGGGCTGGTGCCCACTCGCAACGGCGAGCCGATCGAGCTCACGTCGTTGATGACCTACAAGGGACTGATGTTCTCCGGCATCCCCAACTTCGCCATCACCTTCGGCTACACCAACGCCTCGTGGACGCTGAAGGCCGACCTGGTGTCCGAGTTCGTCTGCCGCGTACTGAATTACATGGACGAGAACGGCTTCGACAACGTCGTGCCCGAGCATCCGGGCGACGCCGTCGACGAGCTGCCGTTCATGGACTTCTCCCCGGGCTACTTCCAGCGGTCCATGCACCTGCTGCCGAAGTCCGGCTCGAAGGCCCCGTGGCGGCTCAAGCAGAACTACTTGCTCGACCTACGCCTGATTCGACAGGGCAGGGTCGACGAACCGTCACTGCACTTCACCAAACACCGTGCGTCGGTGGGCGTTTAGCCCTCCGAAGCCACGACCACGATCCCGTCCTCGTCGCAGTAGGCGACCTCGCCGGGAAGAAAAGTCACACCGCCGAAGGTGACCGCGACGTCGCGGTCACCTTCGCCGGTCTTGGTGCCCTTGCGCGGGTTGGTTCCCAGGGCCTTGATGCCGACGTCGATGGTGCGCAACGTCGAAGCATCGCGAACCGCACCATGCACGATCAAGCCGGCCCAACCGTTGTCCCTGGCCAGCCCGGCGATGACGTCGCCGACCAACGCGGTGTGCAGTGAACCGTCACCGTCGATCACCAGCACCCCGCCGTGGCCGGGCTCTCCGAGGATGGACTTCAGCAGCGCATTGTCTTCGAAACACCGGACGGTGGTGATCGGTCCGGCGAACATCTCCGTCGCACCGTAGTTCTGCAACTGCAGGTCGCAGCTCCGGACGTCGGGATAGATGTCGTCGACCAGATCGGCGGTGGCACGCGGGGTGATGGTCACCGTTGCATGCTAGTCAAGACCTCAGTCGTCTCAAGACCTCAGTCGTCTCAAGACCTCAGTCGTCGTCGGACCCGCGGCGAGCGAGCAGCACCACCAGGACGGCGAGCACGCCTGCGGCGATGGCGGCCACCATGGGCAGATTGGACCGCGCCGGTCCCGGTTGCGCGACCAGCGTCGGGGGCACCGCGGTGGTAACCGTCGACTTCGCTTGTGCGGCGGCCTCCTTCGCCGCCGACGAGCCGTTTGTGGTGGCCAGCGTGGGGGCAGGGTCCGCAGCCGGTGCGGCGGGCGGCTTCGCGACGGGCTCGGCCGCGACGGGGGCG
>JAHFVB010000495.1 GCA_023264755.1 Mycobacterium sp.
CCGCCGAGGTATGTCCTTCTGCGCACGTCGGCATCAGGACTCCTTCCGTACTCGCGCGGTCTTCGTCGACCGAGCGTCCAGTGCCATCTCGTCGGCCGCGGCGACATCGCGCTTCAACCGCGCAGTTCCGGTCCGCTCGTCCACCTCGATGACGCCAGCGAGCAGCTTGGCCGTTCCTTCGTTGCCCGACTCCACCGCGAGCTCCATCGCCCGCTGCAGTTTCGCGGTCGCGGTCTTGACGTCTCCGCCCTTGCGGGCGCTCAGTCCGTCCTGCACCGCTTGGGCCAACTCGGCCTGGCCGGTGTAGTGCGCGACGCGGCGGCTGAGCTGCGCCGACAACTCGGTGTCGGCGGTCCACACTGCCTTCACCAGCCCCTCCCCCAAGACCTCTTCGCCTGCCACGACACTGATCCGGGCCGCCAGCTTCTCCCGCCCTGCGGCCGCCGGCTCCACCTCGACCTGGACGTGGTAGTCACGATCCTCGGCCCCCCAGGAGCCCAGAGGATACGTCCCGACCTGACTTCCCGACTCGACCCGCCGCCCGGTGAGATCCTCCACGGTCGGCGCGACCTGCTTGACGAACTCGACGCGGGCACCGGCCGGAGTCCACAGCCGCAGGGTCAGGTCCGCGATCGTCTTGCCCATCGACGCCTTCATCATGGCCGCGAAGTCGGCTGCGAGATCGGCTGGGTCGGCGACGATGTCGACGGTCCCCAGCAACGCGGAGGCGATCGACCGCAGCTCCTCGACATACCAGTTGGTGCCCACCCCCCGGCAGTCGCAGGTGAACTTTCCGACGCTCGCGGCGATTTCGGCTTGCAGTTGCTCGGGCGTCTCGTGCTCGTCCTTGCCGTCGGTGAGCAGGATTGCGTGGGTGAGCGCTCCGGGGTGCCGTCCGACGATGTCGCGAACGTAGGCCAGCCAGGTACCCATCGCGGTGCCACCGTTGGGTCGCAGCCCGTCAACGGCACGCGCGGCCGCCGTCCTGGTCGACGAACTGGCCCGAACCGCGTTGCCGTCGGCGGGATAGACGGGTTCGGCGTGTCCGGTGCCCGCGACGATCGTGAAGTACGTCCCGTCGATGAGCTCGTCGATCGCGGCCGCGGTAGCGCGCTTGGCGGCGTCGAACTTGCCCTCCGGCTTCAGCATCGACGTCGAGCAGTCGATGACGATGGCCTCGACCCGTTCCGGCGGCACGGTCGCCGCCACTACGTCGCTTCCGGCGGCGATGCTGACGATCGCGTCGACGGTCCCCGAGCCCTCTGCGAGGTAGGGGTTGTGGTCGACGTCGACCGAAATGCCCTGTGGGCCGTCTGAACTCATGAATCCGCTCCAATCGGAATTATCACGACGGTGATGTTGTCGCTACCACCGGCCTGCAAAGCGTGTTCGGTGAGCGCACGCGCGGCCGCCACCGGATCGGCCCCGGTGCAGAAGTGGGTGAGGTCGGCGGCCTCGGGCAGGTAGTTCCACAGCCCGTCGGAACACAACAACACCGAGCCTGGGCCGACGACGGTGATCGTCTGCACGCTGGACTCCGCCCACGGCACCGGTTCGGAGTCGGCGCCGAGCCAGCGGGTCAGCGTGTGCGCTCCGCGCTGCACGAACTCCGAATCGGCCGCGGCGCCCGCCGTCATGAGTTCCTGCGCGACGGAATCGTCCACCGTCAGCTGTTGCGCGAGGCCGGGCGGATCGGGCAGCCAGTACGCCCGGCTGTCGCCGACGTTGCCGACGGTGACCTCCACTGCCCCTTCGGAGGTCGGAACGACGGTCGCCGAGGTGTACGTGCAGGAGGGGGCGTGCGTCGGATCCTGATCTCGGCCGGCCTCCACCGCCGCCTCCGTCGCAGCGGTCAGTCCCGCCAGCACCGCAACACGTCCCGCGTCGGATGCGGCGAGCGCGGTCAGCATGGCGTCCACCCCCGCCTTGGACGCCGCGGCCGAGGCCAATTGCGGTTCGCCGGAGGACGATACGCCGTCGCAGACGACGACGGCGATCGCACGCCTGGGGCCGGCCTCATCGACGGTTACCCACCCTGCCGCGGCGGCATCCTCGTTGCGGGCGTGGTGAAGTCCGCGGTCGGTGACCAACGCGACCGGGCCCAGCACGGCCTCGTCGCGATCGGGTTCGGCGCGTCGGTGGCCGCAGACCGAGCAGTATCCGTCGGCGAACGTCTCGTTGCCGCAGTCGGCACACGGCCCCGTCATGCGTCCGGTCCGCGGGATGGCGACTCGAGTGGGCTCCGGCACCGGCACCGCCTGCAGGGGTTGGCCGCAGCTGCCACAGAATCGGTCCGTCGCCGCGGTGGCCGCCGCACACTCGGGGCAGGCCGCCGGCTGGCCGCTCATACGCGCGTCCTCGGCCGGATGGCGTTGGCGCGCTCGACCAGTGCGATGCGTTCCCACATGTCGTCGACGTCGTGGGCCAAGTCGCGGTAACAGCGCTCCATACCCGTTCGCAGGCCGCGTTCGGTGAAATCGGCGCCGAAGATGCGGGGCGTCTTGGTGGTGTTGCCCTCGCCTAGCCAATCCAAGGCCGCGCCGAGCAACCGCAACCGCAACGTCGCCCGCTTGGCCTCGGATTCGAGGTTCAGTGCGGTGGAACGCTTGTCGGCGTCGAGCAGTGTCTGCTCGTCGAGCTGCGCGGAAGTCCTCCCGTCCAGCAGGACGGCTATCGCCGTCGCCCCGGCAGCGGTGAAATGCGAAGACGCCGAAGGGACCTGATCCAGTGCCGCGACGGCGCCGGCGCGATCGCCCGCACGCTCGCGCTCCCTGGCCAGTCCGAAGGCCGCACTGACGTAGCTGCGGTCCGTCCGCCAGACGGTCTCGTAGTAGCGCAGCGCTTCGTCATGCTGACCGCGCAGTTCGGCGGTGGCGGCAATCGCCAGCTTGGGCCCGAGCTCGCCGGGCAACGCGGCCAGTACCGATTCGAAGTCGGCTGCCGCCCTGTCGAATTCGCCCTCCAATAGCGCGCACTGTCCGCTGTACCACAGCAGTCGCCAGTCCCCAGGTAGCACCGATTCGAGCTCGGCGAGCCGAGCCCGCGCACCCTTGACCGAGCCGATCTCCAGGCAGGCGCGCACCAGTCGCAGCGGGATCTCCACCGACGAACTCTTGCCCTGGTGGGCACCACCTCTGGCCAGGTACAGCGCATGCTCGAGTTGAGCGGGCGGGGTGCCGCTGGTCGTGGCGAGCAGGGCGGCACCCGAGTCGGTCGGGTCGACGACGGGTACGGGCAGCGCCGCCAGCACGTGCGCTGGCTCCACCGCGACGTCGCGGCCGGCACCGTAGACATCGCGTTGCGGGCTGAAGTAGGTCGACATCCGGGATTGGGCGGTTCCCGTTTCCGCAGAGACGATTTCGTGCAGCACGCCGGTCAACTGGTCGGCGAGCTCCTCCATCGACGAGAAACGGCGCTGCGGGTCCAGGTCGGTGGCCCGGAGCATGGCCCGGTACAGCGATTCGTGCTTCGCTAGCACCGGCACGGCGTCGGGGGCCGGCAGCCCGTCGACGAACCGCCCACGGTCTTGCGGAAGGTCCATCACCAGCACGGCCAGCGTGCGCCCCACCGTGTAGACGTCGCTGGCGACGGTCGGCCCGGTCTTGGCGATCTCGGGTGCCTGATAGCCGATGGTCCCGAAGATCGCGCTCTTCTCGTCATCCATCGCGATGACGGCACCGAGGTCGATCAGCTTGAGCTGCTCGTCGGTCTGCATCACGTTGTCCGGCTTGAAGTCGCAGTACGCCAGCCCTTGTCCGTGCAGATAGGCCAACGCGGGCGCGATCTCCACGACGTAGGCCACCGCCTGATCGGGCGGTAGCGGCCCATTGCGGGCCTTGCGCAGCTGCTTGAGCGACGTGCCACCCACGTACTCCATGACGATGTAGCCGACCGGGGCGGAGGCACCCGGATCCACGTGTTCGACGAAGTTGTAGATCCGGACGAT
>JAHFVB010000101.1:0-2061 GCA_023264755.1 Mycobacterium sp.
GTTCGGCCGCTAACGTGGCGGCCATGGGTGACACCGGAGCCGACGTCATCGTAGTCGGAGCGGGGCTTGCTGGATTGGTCGCGGCGTGCGAGCTGGTGGACAAGGGCCGCTCGGTATTGATCGTCGACCAGGAGAACGCCGCCAACCTGGGCGGGCAGGCGTTCTGGTCCTTCGGCGGGCTGTTCTTCGTCGACAGCCCCGAGCAACGCAGGCTCGGCATCCACGACAGCCACGAACTGGCGCTGCAGGACTGGCTCGGTACGGCCGGGTTCGACCGGGCGGAGGACCACTGGCCCCGGCAATGGGCGCACGCGTACGTCGACTTCGCCGCGGGGGAGAAGCGCAGCTGGCTGCGCGAGCGCGGCCTTCAGACGTTCGCACTTGTCGGTTGGGCCGAGCGCGGGGGGTACGACGCGAACGGGCACGGCAACTCGGTGCCCAGGTTTCACATCACGTGGGGCACCGGCCCGGCCATCGTCGACGTCTTTGCGCGAAGACTGCGCGAGCACCCCAGGGTGACGTTCGCCCATCGGCATCGCGTCGACGAGCTCGTCGTCGAAGGTGGCGCGGTGACGGGCGTGCGCGGGGCGGTGCTGGAGCCGACGTCGGCTGCCCGCGGGGTGGCCTCGTCGCGTACGACGGTGGGCGAGTTCGACTTTCGGGCCCAAGCCGTCATCGTCGCCAGCGGCGGCATCGGCGGTAATCACGAACTGGTGCGCAAGAACTGGCCAGCCCGGATCGGTCGGGTGCCCGGCCAACTACTCAGTGGCGTGCCCGCGCACGTCGACGGCCGCATGCTCGGCATCAGCGAGTCGGCCGGTGCGCATCTGATCAACGGTGACCGGATGTGGCACTACACCGAGGGCATCACCAACTACGACCCGATCTGGCCCAAGCACGGCATCCGCATTCTGCCGGGCCCGTCTTCGCTGTGGCTCGACGCCACCGGAAAGCGTTTGCCGGTACCGCTTTACCCCGGTTTCGACACGCTGGGCACGCTGGAGTACATCGCCAAGACGGGCTATGACTACACCTGGTTCGTGCTCAATGCCCGCATCATCGCCAAGGAGTTCGGGCTGTCCGGTCAGGAGCAGAACCCCGACCTGACCGACCGCAGCGTGCGCCAGTTATTGGCGCGCATCAGACCCGGCGCGCCCGCACCCGTGCAGCGCTTCGTCGATCGCGGAGTCGACTTCGTCAGTGCGCCGTCGCTTCGCGAGCTCGTCGCCAGGATGAATGCGGTCCCCGACGTCGAACCGCTCGACTACGCCGTCGTGGAAGCCGAGGTCACCGCCCGCGACCGCGAGGTGGCGAACAAGTACACCAAGGACGGCCAAGTCACCGCGATCCGCGGCGCCCGCAACTACCTCGCCGACCGAGTCGCCCGCGTCGTCGCGCCGCACCGGCTCACGGATCCGAAGGCGGGTCCCTTGATTGCGGTGAAGTTGCACATCCTGACCCGAAAGTCCTTGGGCGGGTTGGAGACCGACCTGGACTCCCGAGTGCTGAGGGCCGGCGGCGAGGTTCTACCCGGGCTGTACGCGGCCGGCGAGGCGGCGGGCTTCGGCGGCGGCGGGGTGCACGGGTATCGGTCGCTGGAGGGCACCTTCCTGGGCGGCTGCGTGTTCTCCGGTCGGGCAGCCGGTCGCGCCGCGGCCCGAGACACCGGTTAGCCCTTTGGAATCTCGCTGAGCCGAATCGGGTCGAACCGGCACCGATATCAGTCCGGCGGGAACCTTTCGTTCAGCGCTCCGAGCAGGCGGCCCGCTTCCCTGAGGCGTTCCCGGAGCCGCAGCAGCGCGTGGGGTACGACGACGGGCGCATCGGGATTGGCTTCGCGTAGCCGCTTCCAGCGTCGTTCGGCGGTGGCGATGAGGTCGTGCAGTTCGTCGAGCTCGTCGACCAGAATCGACTGGAACAGCCGCGATTGGGCGATGTCGGCGGGATGGGCGGGCGGGTCGTCCGGTCGCGCCGGCCGGCGCGGTTCGTGCGGGCTGTGGGCTGCGGGCCCTGGCGGGGAATGGCGATTCGCGTGGAGCGAGTGCAGCAGGCCGACCGAGC
>JAHFVB010000101.1:2071-7055 GCA_023264755.1 Mycobacterium sp.
TTGACCGGGAGGATCGAGGTGACATGTCGAGATACTGTCGGGTTTCGGCGGTCACAGCGACCCCTCGGGATTCGTCAGGCGGCCACGTTCCGGTTCCCGGCCGGCCATCCGATGTTCACGCGCTCAGTGCCCAGGCGGGTCGATGGTCGTCCGTACGCCGGAGGCGGTGCCGAAACCCGCGAGGTGGCGGCTGAATCGAAGCCGCCCCGTCAGAATTCGGTGCCGCGCTCCGGGTCGAGCACCTGAAAGTCCGCGTTGGTCAATTCCGTCAAGCGGCCGTAGTAGATGCCGCGCGCGTTGGGCTCGATGATGGCCTGGTGGATCGGTACCGCCCGCGTCGGCGCCACCGCCCGCAGGTAGTCGACGGCCTCCGAGATCTTCATCCAGGGCGCCGCCGCCGGTGTCGCCAGCACGTCGACCGGCTCGCCGGGGACGAACAACGCGTCGCCCGGATGCATCAGCCGCGCCGGGTGATCGCCGTCACCGAGCAGGTAGGAGATGTTGTCGATGACCGGGATGTCGGGATGGATCACCGCGTGTTTGCCGCCGACCCCTCGCACCGCCAGGTGTCCGACGGAGAACGCATCGCCGACGTTGACCGCCGTCCACGGCGCGCCCAACTGTGCGGCCGTCATGGGGTCGGCGTACAGCTTGGCCTGCGGGTTGGCGTCCACCAGCGCGGGCAGTCTGGCGGGGTCCGCATGATCGGGATGCTGATGGGTGATCAGAATCGCCGACAGTCCCGTGATGCCCTCGAAGCCGTGGGAGAAGTTCCCCGGGTCGAACAGCACGCTGGTGTCGCCGCCCTCTCCGTCGGGGAAGGTGGCGAGCAGACATGAATGGCCGAAGTGCGTCAACTGCATGGCTCCATTCTGACCCGCGCTGGCGCCGGTAGAGTCATCCCCGACCAGAATTGCCAGCGAACGATTACCGACTTGCAGAGGAGGGCCCGTGGCCCGGGTCGTAGTGCACGTCATGCCCAAGGCCGAGATCCTCGACCCGCAGGGGCAGGCCATCGTCGGCGCCCTGGGGCGACTGGGCCATTCCGGCATCTCGGACGTCCGGCAAGGCAAGCGGTTCGAGCTCGAGGTGGACGACACCGTCTCCGACGAGGCGCTCGACCAGATCGCCGAGTCCCTGCTCGCCAACACCGTCATCGAGGACTACACGGTGCACCGGGAGGCGCAATGACCGCTCGGGTTGGCGTCATCACCTTCCCCGGCACCCTCGACGACGTCGACGCCGCCCGTGCCGCCCGCGCCGCCGGCGCCGAATCGGTGGCGCTCTGGCACGCCGACGCCGATCTCAAGGGAGTCGACGCCGTCATCGTGCCCGGTGGCTTCTCCTACGGCGACTACCTGCGCTGCGGAGCGATCGCCAAGTTCGCTCCGGTGATGGGCGAAGTCGTCGCCGCAGCAGCCAAGGGCATGCCGGTGTTGGGTATTTGCAACGGTTTTCAAGTGCTCTGCGAGGCCGGCCTATTGCCGGGCGCGCTGACCCGCAACGCGGGGCTGCACTTCGTCTGTCGCGACGTCTGGCTGCAGGTCGCGTCGAACTCGACGGCATGGACGACGCGCTACGAGCAGAACGCCGATCTGCTGATCCCGCTGAAGTCGGGGGAGGGTCGGTTCGTCGCGTCCGAAGCGGTGCTCGACGAACTCGAGGGTGAGGGCCGCGTGGTGTTCCGCTACCGCGACAACCCGAATGGTTCGATGCGCGACATTGCCGGCATCGCATCGGCCAACGGCCGCGTCGTCGGGCTGATGCCGCACCCCGAACACGCGACCGAGGCGTTGACCGGGCCGTCCGACGACGGGCTCGGGCTGTTCTATTCGGCGCTGGACGCGGTGCTCGCGGCTTAGGCCCGCAGCCGCGCAGTGGGCCCGCCGTGAAGAAGTTCCTACTGCTCGTCGTCTACTTCGGCGTCATCGGTGCGCTTGCCGCGCTGTCCCTGTGGTGGGCACTGGTCACGGTGGGTCGCGGCGAGTACCTGACGGCGGGCGTGGTGCTCGGGTTCGGGGTGTCATTCGTCGGCATCGCCGCGGCGCTGGTGCTGATCCTCGCGGGCAAGGTGTCGCCCCGCATCGAATTCGATGCCGACGGGACGACCATCCGGTGCGATCGCCTCGTGGACGGACTCAATGTGTGGAGCACCGTCGCGGTATGGGTCGCGATGGCGACGTACGCGATCTTCGCACTGCAGCACGAGCTCGACATACCTCCTCCGCCCGGAAGTCATCGCAATTTCCCGGTCATCGCACTGGTGCTCAGCCTCTTGGCTATTCCGCAGCTGTGGAAGATGTTCAAGCGCGGAGGGTTGAGCTTTCTTCGAATGACGCCGAATGGCTTCGAACTAGGGCAGGGAGTGTCGTCGGTGCACGGCGAGTGGGACGACGTGGTCGACATGGCCGACCGGCGAGCGGGCAAGGCGCGGCCGCTTCGAGCCACGATGTTCGTGAAGTTTCGCGACGGGCGCACCAGAAGCCAGGCCATCGATTCATACACGCCCAGGGGAGAAGCGATGCGCCGGCTGGTGCGCTACTACTGGATCAACGAGGACCAACGAGCCGAGCTCACCGACGGTCGGGCGATCGCGCGGCTCGAGAAGCTGGCGAGTGACTGACGGTGGCACCCACCTAGCCGCGATTTCGGCGTGATGAGGCGCGCTCAGCGCGCCTCATCACGCCGAAATCGCCAGGGCTAGGGGGACAGTGCGACCGACGCCTCGGCGGTGTAGCAGAGGAACGTCAACGTCTCCTCGAGATACAGCTGGACGGTGTCGGCGTCGTGAGCCAGGTAGCCGATCGAGACGTCGGTGCCCAGTTGCAGATCGAAGTCCCCGCCGCGGGTCGACAGCACGAACGCCCCGTCGATCGCAGGCGCCCAAATGATCTCGCCGTCGATGAGCCGGTTGAGGTGCTCGCGGATGGGATAGCCGTGCTCGGTGGTCTCGCTGACCTTGGTGTAGACGTCGGCGGACAGCAGCACGCAGTACGGTCCGTCGACACCGGCCAGCCGCAGCTCGGACAGCGCCTGAGTGATGACGTCGGGGATCTCCCGGGGATCGGACGGCAGCGTCAGCGCAGGGTTGGAACTCGCCGAACGGATGCCCTCTATGGAGGCGGCCGCATAACCCTCGAAGATCGCCCGGTCTTCGGCGAAGGCCAGCTGCTTGGCGGCCTCCTTGACCGGATCCCAGTCCGAGTCCTGCGATCCGCGTTCCACGTCGTCGATGTCGGAACGGGCGATGGTGAACGGAACTCGCAGTCGGACAAGCGGTTTGCTTTCCCGCAGGTGCGCGACGACCCCGTCTCCCGGCGAAGCGACGTTCACCAGGTGGCCGGTGCTGATGGCGGCCGTCACCGGTCCGCCGGGCGCACTCACGTCGACGACGCGGCGACCCGCGATGTGCCGCTTGAACGTTCGAGTGGCCTCCGTCTCGATCTCGGCCCAGGCCTCGTCGGTGATCGGAGCCAGCTCGCGGTACAGGTTGTTCATCTAGGGGGTTCCTTTCAGGCTGCCGATCGCCAGTGAGCCGTCGTTCGGGGATGCTGCTGCGGGAGCCGCGTCGGGCTGCTCTGGAGCCGAATCCGGCAGCGGCGGTGGATCTTCGAGAAAGTCGCTCGTTGGCGTGAAGAACATCGTGCCCGTGAGCGCGGTCGAGAAGTCCAGAATGCGGTCGGTGTTGCCGGGTGGATCCCCGATGAACATGTTGCGCAGCATCCGCTCGGTGACTTCCGGCGTTCGCGAGTAGCCGATGTAGTACGTGCCGAACTCGGACTTGCCGAGCTCGCCGAAGGGCATGTTGTGGCGCACGATCTTCAATTCGTTGCCGGCCGCGTCTTCGATCACGTTCAGTGCCACGTGCGAATTCGCGGGCTTCTCGTCGTCGTCCAGTTCGATGTCCTCGAGCTTGGTCCGGCCGATCACCCGCTCCTGCTCACCGACCGACAGGGCGTCCCAGGAGCTCATGTCGTGAACGTACTTCTGCACGTGGACGTAGCAACCACCCGCGAAGTCCGGGTCCTCGTCGCCGATCGACGTCGCGTTGACCGCCACTGCACCCGCGGGATTCTCGGTGCCGTCGACGAACCCCATCAGGTCGCGGTTGTCGAAGAACTTGAACCCCTGCACCTCGTCGACGACGGTGACGGCGCCGGCCATGGAGTTCAGGATGCGCTTGGCGAGTTCGAAGCAGTAGTCCAACGAGCGGGCCTTGAGATGGAACAGCAGATCGCCCGGTGTGGAAGGCGCGTGGTGCCGCGCGCCCTGCAGTTCGACGAACGGATGCAGTTCGGCGGGCCGGGGTCCGGAGAACAGCCGATCCCAGGCGTCCGACCCGATGGAGGTCACCAGCGAGAGCAGCCGTCCGGGATCGCGGAAGCCCACCGCGCGCACCAAACCGGCGAGCTCGCCGAGCGCATCGTGAACAACGGCCTCACCGCCGTCGTCGATGGTCACCACGAGGAAGATGGCTGCTGGAGTCAGCGGCGCCGTGACGGGCTGCGGCAGCGGAGCGGGCACAAAACGACCCTAGCGCGACGGTCGGCGAAAACGCCCGTCAAGATGGAAATATGCCAGCTAGCCCCCAAGGCCTTTGTGAATTCATCGACGCCTCCCCGTCGCCGTTCCACGTATGCGAAAGCGTGGCGCGGAGACTGGTCGCCGCCGGCTACCGGCAGTTGAGCGAGGGGCAGCTCTGGCCCGACCCCGGCCGATGCTTCGTCGTGCGCGAAGGATCGCTGGTGGCGTGGAATCTCGGCAGCGCCGCCGACGTCGGGCATCGGCCGTTTCGGATCATCGGCGGACACACCGACAGCCCCAATTTGCGGGTCAAACAACGCCCGGACCGTGCGGTCGCGGGCTGGAACGTCGTAGCGCTGCAACCCTATGGAGGCGCCTGGCTGAACTCCTGGCTGGACCGCGACCTCGGGCTGTCCGGTCGGCTTTCGGTGCGGCAACGCGACTTCGAGGACGGCGTGGC
>JAHFVB010000101.1:7065-10155 GCA_023264755.1 Mycobacterium sp.
CGGCGTGGCACAGCGGCTGGTGCGCATCGACACCCCGCTGCTACGGGTGCCGCAGCTGGCCATTCACCTGTCCGACGACCGAAAGGGCGTCAGCCTGGACCCGCAACGTCACGTCAACGCGGTGTGGGGCCTGGGGAACACGCCGCGGTCCTTTCTGGCCTACGTCGCCGAGCAGGCCGGCGTCGACGTCGACGACGTGCTGGGCTTCGACTTGATGACCCACGAGCTGACCCCGGCGACGATCACCGGAGCTCGCGGCGAGTTCGTCAGTGCGGCGCGGCTGGACAACCAGGGCACCTGTTACGCCGGACTAGAGGCCTTCCTGGCCGCCGAGCCGAGCGGATTCGTCCCGGTGCTGGCGTTGTTCGACCACGAAGAGGTCGGCTCGACGTCCGACCGCGGGGCGCAATCGGATCTTTTGCTGACGACGCTGGAACGCATCGTGCTCTCGTCTGGGGGCAGCCGGGAGGACTTCCTGCGCAGGCTGACCGGCTCGATGGTGGCCTCGGGTGACATGGCGCATGCGACTCACCCCAATTACCCCGACCGCCATGAGCCGGGCCACCTCATCGAGGTCAACGCCGGGCCGGTGCTGAAGGTGCAGCCCAACCTGCGCTACGCCACCGACGGACGGACGGCCGCGGTGTTCGAGTTGGCCTGCCGTCAGGCCGGGGTGCCTCTGCAGCGGTATGAGCACCGGGCCGATCTGCCGTGCGGCTCGACGATCGGCCCGATGACGTCGGCGCGGACCGGCATTCCGACGGTCGACGTCGGTGCCGCCCAATTGGCGATGCATTCGGCGCGGGAGTTGATGGGCGCCGACGACGTGGCGATGTACTCCGCGGCTCTGCAGGCCTTCCTGGCCCCGGAATTCGTCGTAGGGCGCACCTAGGGCGAGCGCATCCCGAGGGGCTGTGCAGATCCGGACGCGCGCGCGTTCCGCGGGTCCGCCACGCACTGACGCGCCATCCGGTGGATCCCGTCGAGCACTGGCAAGATTCCATCCGTGCTGCTGTCGTTCGTCATCGTCTCGGCGGTCCTCGCGGGGTGGGCACTGTCCGCCCGACGACTGCAGCGCCTACGCATCACCGCACCGCTGTTCCTGGTCATCGCCGGGGCGCTCGTGGAGTACTTCACACACGGTTCCCTGGCCGACACCCTCAACTCTCAGACCGCCCAGCACGCCGCCGAAATCATCCTCGCCGTGCTGCTGTTCGTCGATGCCAACGCGATGCGAGCCGGGCTGTTCGGGGACCACCAGCGGGCCGCAGTGCGGCTGCTGTTCATCGCTCTGCCGCTGAGCATGGGGCTCGCGGTGCTCTGCGGGCTCTGGCTGCTCTCCGGTACCGCGCTGGCCACCGTGATCGTCATCGCCTGCGTAGTGGTGCCCATCGACTTCGCGCCCGCCCCGTCGATCATGCGCGATCGGCGCATCCCCGGCCGGGTCACCGATCTGCTCAACGTGGAAGCCGGCTACGGCGACGGAATCATCTCGCCGGTGTTCGTCTTCGCCCTCGCGGTGGCGGACAGCCACGTGCAGGCCGGCTCCCCTTGGGAAGAGGTGCTGGTGGCGGTTCCACACGCGGTCAAGGCCGTCGTCATCGGGCTGGGCATCGGCGCCAGTCTTGGCCTGGCGGCCAATGTCGCCGAGCGCAGGGGCCTGATGACCGAACAGTCCAAGCGCATCATCGTGGTGGCCGCACCGGCGCTGGCGTACACGCTGGCGCTCGGGCTGGAGGCCAACGGTTTCGTCGCGGCCTTCCTGTGCGGCATCGGCTACCACTACTTCCGACATTCGCAGAACGCGGCACGCGAACTGGAACTGCTCGAGGACATCAGCTTCCTGCTGACGTCCGCGATGTGGTTCGTCTTCGGCGGGGTCGTGCTGATCGCGTACTGGAGGGCCGGCCTCACGGTCGGCATCGTGGTGTTCTGCCTGTTGGCACTGACGTTGGTGCGGCTGCTTCCCGTTACGGTGGCGCTGCTCGGCTCCAAGTTCACCTGGCCGGAGCGGCTGCTCATCGGGTCGCTGGGGCCCCGGGGGGCGGCGGCGATCGTCTTCGGGCTGCTGGCGTACAACGTGCTCGATTCCCCCGACGAGAACGTCGTCCTGTTGATCATGGTCCTGGTCGTACTGGGCAGCGTCCTCCTGCACGGCGTCGGCGCGCGTGCTGCCGCGCGGGCGTTCGCGCGGTCGCAAACTAGAATGGCCGAGTGACGTCCGGGTTCTCTCCCTCAGTTGACACCGTCCAGACCGCCGCAACCACTCCAGAGCACCCGCAGCCGTTCCGCGAGCTTGGACTGAAGGACGACGAGTACCAGCGGATCCGCGAGATCCTCGGCCGTCGGCCCACCGACGCCGAGCTCGCGATGTACTCGGTGATGTGGAGCGAACACTGCTCCTACAAGTCCTCCAAGGTGCACCTGCGGTACTTCGGCGAGACCACCACCGACGCCATGCGCGCCTCGATGCTGGCCGGCATCGGTGAGAACGCCGGCGTGGTCGACATCGGCGACGGTTGGGCGGTGACGTTCAAGGTCGAGTCCCACAACCACCCCTCCTACGTCGAGCCCTACCAGGGCGCGGCCACCGGAGTCGGCGGGATCGTCCGCGACATCATGGCGATGGGTGCCCGCCCCGTGGCGGTCATGGACCAGCTGCGCTTCGGTGCCGCCGACGCCCCCGACACCCGAAGGGTGCTCGACGGAGTCGTGCGCGGGGTAGGCGGGTACGGCAACTCGCTGGGGCTGCCCAACATCGGCGGCGAAACGGTGTTCGACCCGTCCTACGCCGGCAACCCTCTGGTCAATGCGCTGTGCATCGGGGTGTTGCGCAAGGAGGACCTGCACCTGGCCTTCGCGTCCGGGACGGGCAACAAGATCATCCTGTTCGGGGCCCGTACCGGTCTCGACGGCATCGGTGGCGTATCGGTGCTGGCCTCGGAGACGTTCGGCGGCGACGAGGGCGAGGGGCCCGGGCGCAAGAAGCTCCCCTCGGTTCAGGTCGGTGACCCGTTCATGGAGAAGGTGCTCATCGAGTGCTGCCTCGAGCTGTACGCCGCCGGGCTGGTGATCGGAATCCAGGATCTC
>JAHFVB010000101.1:10165-11396 GCA_023264755.1 Mycobacterium sp.
GCATCGGCTGGCGACGGCGGCATGTCGATCGAGCTCGACAAGGTGCCGTTGCGGGCGAAGTTCATGACCCCGGCGGAGGTGCTGTCCAGCGAATCGCAGGAACGCATGTGCGCCGTCGTCGCCCCCGAGAACGTCGAGAAGTTCATGGCCGTGTGCCGCAAGTGGGAGGTGCTGGCCACGGTCATCGGCGAGGTCACCGACGGCGAGAATCTCGAAATCACCTGGCACGGCGAGACCGTCGTGGACGTCCCGCCCCGCACCGTGGCGCACGAGGGACCCGTCTACGAGCGTCCGGTCGCCCGTCCCGACACCCAGGACGCGCTCAATGCGGACACCTCGGCGAAGCTGCCACGTCCGGTCACCGGAGCCGAGTTGCGCGCCACTTTGCTTGCGCTGCTTGGTAGTCCACATCTGTGCAGCCGGGCCTACATCACCGAACAGTACGATCGCTACGTGCGCGGCAACACGGTGCTCGCCGAACACGCCGACGGCGGCGTGCTTCGCATCGACGAGGCCACCGGACGTGGCGTGGCGGTGTCCACCGACGCCTCCGGGCGCTACACCTTCCTGGACCCGTACACGGGTGCCCAGTTGGCCCTCGCGGAGGCCTATCGCAACGTGGCCGTCACCGGGGCCGTCCCGCTCGCAGTCACCAACTGCCTCAACTTCGGTTCACCGGAGGACCCCGGGGTGATGTGGCAGTTCAGTCAGGCCGTCCGCGGCCTGGCCGACGGCTGTGCAGCACTTGGCATTCCAGTCACCGGTGGCAACGTCAGCTTCTACAACCAGACCGGTTCCACCGCGATCCTTCCCACGCCGGTGGTCGGCGTGCTCGGCGTACTGGACGACGTCAAGCGCCGCATCCCCACCGGTTTCGGCACCGAACCCGGAGAGGTCCTGATCCTGCTGGGGGACACCCGCGACGAGTTCGACGGTTCGATCTGGGCCCAGGTCACCGCCGACCACCTGGGGGGATTGCCCCCCAAGGTCGACCTCGCCCGCGAGCAGTTGCTGGCCCAGGTACTGGCCGCGGCCTCGCGTGACGGGCTGATCTCGGCCGCCCACGACCTCAGCGAAGGCGGGCTCGCCCAAGCCGTCGTCGAGGCGGCGCTGGCCGGTGAAACCGGTTGCCGCCTAGTGCTTCCCGAGCACGCAGATCCATTCACCTTCTTGTTCTCCGAGTCCGCGGGACGGGTGCTCGTCGCCGTGCCGCGCACCGAGGAGAGCCGAT
>JAHFVB010000496.1:0-948 GCA_023264755.1 Mycobacterium sp.
CGAAGTCCGTCGGCACTTTCGCGACCACGGCTGGGCCGTCCGCGTCCCCCGCCGCCTCAAGGAACTCTCGATGCAGCTCACCACCGCCCGCGCCGAGCTGTCCCAACAGTTGAATCGGGCGCCCACCCCCAGCGAGCTCGCCGTACACGTCGGTGTCGAACGGGAAGAGGTGGTGGAAGCGCTGATCGCCGCCAACGCCTACAGCACGAGATCCACCGACGAGCCGACGGGCCGCGGCGACGAGGACGACTCGTTCGCAAGCACCTTGGGCGAGGTCGACACCAACCTCGACAAGGTGCTCGACTCCGAGACGCTGCGGCCGCTGTTGGCCGCGCTGCCCGACCGGGAGCGGACCATCGTGGCGCTGCGCTTCTTCGAGAACATGACCCAGACCCAGATTGCCGAGCGGCTGGGCATCTCGCAGATGCACGTGTCGCGGCTGCTCGCCAGCACGTTGACCACGCTGCGCCACCAAGCCGAACAGCCCCAACCGAACTAGGTTCGGCGGAAGGAGGACCGGTATGGACGTCGACCACCCCGAGCAGGACCGGGGTTGGGACCGCAGCGCCCGCTCGGAGTCCGGAACCGAACGCTTGGACCGCAATTGGGCCAGCCTGCTGCAAGAACTGCGGGTCGCCCAGACTGGCGTACAGCTGCTGACCGGATTTCTGCTCACCTTGCCCTTTCAACAGCGGTTCGACCTACTCGGCGACGACATGCGGGTGGTCTACCTGATCACCGTCGGTTGCTCGATGGCCGCGACCGTACTACTCATCGCACCCGTCGGCATGCATCGGCTGTTGTTCCGCAGACATCAACTGGCAGTTCTGGTCTCGGCGGCCCACCGATGTGCCTACACCGGACTCGTCCTGCTCGGGCTGGCGTTGGTCGGAGTCACCGTGTTCATCTTCGACGCCGTCTCGGGCGCGACCGCCGGGGTCGTGGCGG
>JAHFVB010000496.1:958-3942 GCA_023264755.1 Mycobacterium sp.
GCCTTCTCCGGATTCTGGGTGGCGATTCCACTGCTGATGCGTACCGGCGGAGGGACGTCTGCGCCCAACGGATGACACCCCGGAACATCACCACGCGCTCGCGCAGCGATGATGGTGTGGACGGGCAAGGAGCGCAGGTGAGAAGCAGGCAGTTCGCGGTGGCGGCGCTGTGCGCCCTGATCGTCCTCACCACGGGCTGCGGCCAGGTGCAGACGAACTCCTCCGCCCCTGCGACGAACACCTACGGGCTGCCGACCTGCGACCTGGCCACCCTGCCACCCGAGGCCGCCGACACCGTGCGGGCCATCCATTCCGCCGGCCCATTTCCCTTTCCACGCAGCGACGGCGCGGTGTTCGGCAACCGCGAGGGCCACCTACCCAGCCAGGGCCGGGGTTACTACCACGAATACACGGTGATCACCCCGGGTGCCTCGAACCGATCGACGCGGCGCATCATCACCGGTGGAACGCCGCTGACCGACCCACCCCAGTACTTCTACACCGCCGACCACTACGACTCGTTCTGCACGGTGACCGACGCAGGGAGGCAGCGATGACGCCGGACTCGAATGGTCCCGCGGTCTTTCGAATCGACGGCCGAAGGATCAAGTCGGTCAAGGACTTCTATCGCGAGATCGGACGCTGCGTCAACGGCCCCGGCGGATACTTCGGGAACAATCTGGATGCGCTAACCGATTGTCTGCGCGGCGGATTCGGCACCCCCGACGATCGGCCCTATGAGTTCGAGTGGCAGCACAGCGAGCTATCCCGACGTCGCTTGCAGGACGAGCGGCACACGTTCTTCGGCGCGGTACAGGACGCCTTCGACGAGGCCGGGGTCACGCTGAGGCTGCGCTGAGTCGGCTACTCGGGGGTGAACCAGACCCGTGCTGATCGTGCCGGAACCCAAGACGGCCCACGTTCAGCGGCCAAACTCATAGCTGAAGCATAGCCAAACGAAACAGTTCGTTTGCTACTTTGGAGACATGACCCCGCAAGGCCATCGCACACCCCAGTAACGGGCCGCGGCCGACGACCGCCGTCATCGTCCGACCTCACCCGCCGGAGCCCCGTTCGCCACCGAAGAAGGAACAACGAAATGAAGAACGCCGCCGCCAGGACTGAACAGCTCATCGACCAGCCCCCACGCGTCCGCGCACTGCGAAAGTTGGCAGAAGCCGCAGCCGACGGCATCTGGCCGGCGATCGAGCTCTCGCGACCGTACGTCGACGGCACCGAGCATCTGCCGAGTGACGGTCGATTCCTCCTCGTGGGCAACCATACCCAGTCCGGGATGGCCGAGGCCTGGCTGACCTGCCTGGCCGTCCGGCGGACCATTGGCACCCGGGTGCGACCGTTGACGGAACGTGGCATGGGCTCCATCCCCGGGCCGACCGGTGATCTGTTGGCGGCCTGCGGTGGGGTCGTCGGCACGCCCGAGAACGCGACGAAGTTGATGCAGAACAACGAGACGTTGCTGGTGTTCCCCGGCGGCGGGCGCGAGATCGGAAAGTTCAAAGGCGAGGAATACCAACTCAAGTGGCAGGGACGGGCGGGGTTCGCCCGGGTGTCGATCGCCAACGACTACCCCATCGTTCCGGTGGGCCACGTCGGCGGCGACGACATCTACCGCAGCGTCCTCACCCGGAACAGCCTGCTGGGCAAGCTCACCGAAAAGGTGGGTGAAGCCATCACGGGAAAGCCGGACATGACCTTGCCCGTGGTGCGCGGCATCGGCCCGACCTTGATCCCCAGCCCGCAGCGGATGTATCTGCGCTTCGGTCAACCGATCGACACCACGAAGCCGGTAGGCGTATCCGACACCGAGTGGTTGGAGACCGTCAAGAAGACCACCCAGACGGCCTTGGAGACCATCCTGCAGGAGCTGCGGGACATCCGGGCAGAAGATCCGTTCCGCCAGTTGAACCCGCTGGCCTGGCAGGCCGCAGTCCGTCCGGAACCCGCGGCCTCCTAAGCGAACGCCGCCAACGATCGAAGTCCCGCCGCGGCCTTACTCGGCGACTTCGATGACCTTCGTCCCTACCACCCCGGACCCGGCGAGCGGAAACATGGGAGGCACTCGATGAGACGCGAAGGGACACAGACCATGACATATCTCGAAGCGCCCATGAAGCACCTCTGGAAGACGGTGTTGGTGGCTGGGCTCACCAGCGTGGTCCTGGGAGCCCTCGTGCTGGTCTGGCCGGGGATTTCGCTGCTCGTCGCGGCCGTCTTGTTCGGCATGTACCTCGTGGTTTCGGGGGTCGCCGAGGTGTTCTTCGCGTTCAGTCTGCACACCTCGGTGCCCCACCGAATCCTGTTGTTCATCGCCGGTGTGCTTGCCGTGATTCTGGGGGTCTTCGCCTTCCGCCACTTCGGTGAAGGCTATGCCGTACTGCTGCTGGCCATCTGGGTCGGGATCGGATTCGTCTTTCAAGGCGTCGCCATCGCGGCGACGGCGATCAGCTATCCGACGCTGCCCGGTCGAGGTTGGAACATCGTCTTCGGAGTGATCAGCTCGATCGCCGGTGTCGTCGTGCTGGCCTGGCCGTTCAGTTCGATCGTCATGATGACGCTCGTCGTCGGGGTCTGGTTGGTCGTGCTCGGGAGCTTTCAGATCGTGTCCGCGATCACCATCCGCAAGGACTTCAACGCCCTCGATCGGGAAGTCTCGGATGCGTGGGGTGTGGGCTCCGACCAGACCGTGTGACGTGGACGATGCAACCTTCTGTGCGGCAGGAGGTTTGCGCCGCACAGAAAGCATCGGGTGGGCTGTGAACGGCGCCCCAGTCAGCGCCGACAACTGGCTTGCACGCCTGCCGGAACCGGGTGATTACAGCTAGCGGGAATGACGCTTGACGCTCGGACGGGCACCGTGGGAGCCATGAGCGTGCCAAGATCGCCGCCGACTCGTCGACTCGTCCACGACGCCATCGGTGAGCTGTCGGCGCAGCAGCGCGCAATCCTGTGGCATGCCCTCTATT
>JAHFVB010000497.1 GCA_023264755.1 Mycobacterium sp.
CGTCACCGTAACGATGCGGGCGCTGGGCCCTGGCGCCGTTGCGCCCTGGTCGGCCGTTGGTGGCCTCACGACGATCACCTGCTTTCGGTTCGGCCTTCGAACCTATTGACGGTCGGTTGAGTGGAGTAGGGACTTTCGGCCTCGGTGGTGGGTGCACAAGCGCTCTGTTTGCGACAACGCGATCGGGCGGCCGGGGGTGCGGCCCGGGAAGGGAGGACTTTCGCCCCTAGCGGCGCAGCCTCGCGCGGACGACGATGACTCCGTTGGTGTGAGCCGTAAGGAGCCATGATGACCCCTGTCGTAACCGGACACCCACTGGACTGCGACGGGTTGTCGTGGAAGTTCATGAACTCGGAGTTCTGCCGCGAACCCTACGGCGAGTTCTCGCTGGAGCGTCGGCTCGACGCCTACCTGCGTCACCACCAGCTCATCGACATTCTCAACGACGGCAATGCCTACGGCGAGCTGCTGGAGCACGTCATGGCGAACATCAGGCTGGCGCGGCGGTCCGGCATCCTCGACGAGATCAACCCGCCGTGGTGCGCAGCGCGCCCGGACTGAACCTTCGCGTGCACCTTCCCCCACGACGATTGGGGTCCTTTGGCCCCTGCGGATGGGACCGAGTGGACTTCCCCCGGGTGTGACGTGGCCCGCATGATGAGTATTCGAGCGCTGCGGCTCGCCTCATCGGCGGTGCGGCGCCCGTCGGCAAGGAGGTTGTGGTGCAAGACGATGTGAGTCGCGCCAGACGAATTGCGTTGCACGAGCACGCGATGGCGCCAAGTTCGACCAAGGGCTACGACCTCGGCGGCGTGCTCGACCGGGCGCCGTCGGTCGCCCGATTGTTTATGAACCGGGTGACTGCCACGCCCGATGCGGAGGCCTTCCGGTTCCCCGACGACGGTGGCTGGAAAAGCGTCACCTGGCAGCAGGTCGGCGACCGGGTGGTTCGGCTGGCCGCCGGACTGGTCGCGCTCGGCATCGCCCCGGAGGAGCGGGTCGCGCTGGCCTCGTCGACGCGCTACGAGTGGGTGCTGGTCGACTTCTCGGTGCTGTGCGCCGGCGCGGCCACCACCACCCTGTACCCGACGACGAATGCTCGCGACATCGCGTTCATCGTCGCCAACTCCGGCAGTCGCATCGTCTTCGCCGAGGACCAGCAGCAGGTGGACAAGTTGCTCGAGCACCGCGCCGAGCTGCCCCACGTCGAGCGGGTGGTCATCATCGACGGCCAGGGCGACGGCGAGTTCGTGATGACGCTGGAGCACGTCGAGGCGCTCGGGGAACGACTGCTCGCGCAGACTCCCGACGTCATCGGGGAGCGCGTCGCCGCGATCGGCCCCGATCACCTGGCCAGCATCATCTACACCTCCGGCACCACCGGGCGGCCCAAGGGGGTGCGGCTCCCGCACCGAGCGTGGATCTACGCCGCCGCGGCCATCGACGCGCTCGAGATCCTCCGCGCCGATGACCTGAACTACCTTTGGTTGCCGCTGGCGCATGCCTTCGGCAAGGTGACGTTGGCGCTGCCCCTGCTGATCGGTTTCCGGACTGCGATCGACGGTCGGGTCGACAAGATCGTCGACAACCTCGCCGTCGTGCATCCGACCTTCATGGCGGCTGCTCCGCGGATCTTCGAGAAGGCCCACGCTCGCATCCAGACCCTGATTGCCGAGGAGGGCGGGCTCAAGCGGCGCCTCTTCGACTGGTCGATCGGCGTGGGAATCAAGGCCTCCGAGCTCAGGGAAGCCGGCCGAACGCTCCCGCCGATGCTGGCGATCCAGCACGCCATCGCCGACCGGCTGGTGCTCTCGAAGATCCGGGAACGCTTCGGCGGCCGGTTGAGATTCTTCGTCTCGGCCGCGGCGCCACTCAACCACGACATCGCGCAGTGGTTCGACGCCATCGGGATCATCGTGCTCGAGGGCTACGGGCTCACCGAAACCGCGGCGGCCTCGTTCATCAACCGCCCCAACGCCTACCGCTTCGGCACGGTCGGGTTGCCCTTCCCCGGTACCGAGGTCAGGATCGCCGACGACGACGAGATCCTGCTCCGCAGCCCCGGCGTGATGACCGGCTATCACGACCTGCCGGAGGCCACGGCCGAAGCGCTCGACCGAGACGGCTGGCTGTACACCGGTGACATCGGCGCACTCGACGAAGCCGGTTTCCTGCGCATCACCGACCGCAAGAAGGACCTCTTCAAGACCTCGCAGGGCAAGTACGTGGCGCCGTCGGCGATCTCGGCCGCCTTCAAGGCGATCTGTCCGTATGCCAGCGAGCTCATCGTGGTGGGCGCGGCGCGGCCGTACTGCGTGGGGCTGGTCAGCCTGGACAGTGATGCGATCACCGAGTGGGCGGCGACCAACGGCCTCGGGGACATGTCCTTCGCCGAACTCGCCCGCCTGGACGTGACGCGTGAGTTGATCGCCGGCTACGTCGACACGCTCAACGAACAGTTGAACCGTTGGGAGCAGCTCAAGAAGTTCGCGATTCTGGACCGCGAATTGTCCGTCGAAGCAGGTGATCTCACGCCCAGTCTGAAGGCCAAGCGCAACGTCATCCTGAAGAACTCCGCCGACGTCATCGAGCAGTTGTATCCCTGAGCCGTAGCTGCGCGGACGCCATCACCCGGTGAGGCGCTGGCCCGGGCGGGCCAGGCTTGGCTCCCATGGGCCGTGGTCGGGCCCCCTCGGAGCCGACACACTCGATGGCAAAGCCCATACTGCTAGGAGCTCGAATGCACGTCACCGTCGAGGAAGACCTCTGCGAGGGTCACGGCCAATGTCTGATGGCCGCACCGGAGGTCTTCGACCTGCCCGACGGCAGCGAAAGGGTGGTCGTGTTGACCGCCGATCCGCCCGAGCGGCTTCGGGAGGCCGTGGTGCGCGCCACCGCGATGTGCCCGGCGCAGGCCCTGCACTTGGAGGGCTGACACCAACCGGCCAGCGACCGCTTCGGCGCGCCGGTTAGGTGCCCCCGGCCGCCTCTTCGAGCAGCCCGCATCGCCCGGCCAGCCCCGCTGCCGCAACGCGATTGGTGACTCCCAGTTTGTGCAGTAACGAGGCGACCATCCGCTTGGCGGTGCGCTCCGAAACCAGCATGCGGGTGGCGATGTCGGCCGTCTCCAGCCCGGTGGACAGCAATACCCAGAGCTTGACCTCCGGCGGACTCAACGACTTGAGCACCGCTGCCGACGGCCTGCGGGTACCACCGAGTAGGGCGTCGAGCACCTTGGCGTCCAACACCCGAAACCCGGCGGCGATCGTGGACAACGGGGCCGCGAGAGCCTCGGGGCGGACCGTCTTCGGCAAGAACCCATCGGCACCCGCCTGCAGTGCTTCCTGCGCCAACCCCACGTCGTCGGTGCCCGAGAGCGCCAAGATCCGGGTCCGCGGATGGCGGGCCTTGATGTGCCGGATGGCCGCCACTCCACCGAGCGGCGGCATCGACAGGTCCACGATTGCCAGATCCGCATCGCAGGACGTGGCGAGCTCTGCGGCCTCCTCGACGAACGTGGTACGGCCGCCAATGCGGAAGAGCTCGCCCCAGTCCCGGGTCAGGAGCAACTCCAGCCCCTCGGCGAACAGCTCGTGATCGTCGACGATGACGACGACGTACGGCTTGCCACTCACCTTTTGGAGGCTAATCGGAGCCGAGGGTGACCAGAGCCGAATTCGATACGTGGGCCGCGCCGATGCTTAGAGTCGGGGCGGTGAGCAGTGCGCGTGGGCTCCGGTCCCTGGTGGTGCCAGACGGTGACGGGTACGGGTTGGCGCGGGTGGTGGTCGCGGTGCGCGTGTCGGTCGTGCTGTCCATCGTGGTGCTGGTCGTCACCGGGCCGGACTGGTTGCGGCAGCACTGGATGGCGACCGCGGCGGTGCTCGGGATCGCCTTGGCCTACGCCGCATTCCTGATGACCCGCCCTCAGTTCGAAGT
>JAHFVB010000498.1 GCA_023264755.1 Mycobacterium sp.
GCCGGACAACGGCTGGGTGTTGGCCGGGTTCTGCTCCGAGGCCAGGATCTCCAGTCGGCTCTTCGTTTGCGACGTGTGTTCACGGACGTCGGAGTATCGGTTGATCAGCTTGTCCCGCAACAATGTTCGGGCCGAAGACTGGGTGCTGTTGGGGCCACGTAGGGCTAGGGTACCGATTTCGGGGCTGGCGTCGACGGCGATGACGCGGTCGCCGCGCAGCGCGGCCAGGGTCGCGCCGAGCGCGGCCGTCGTCGTGGTCTTGCCGACGCCGCCCTTCAGCGACAGCACGGCCACCCGGAAGTCGCCTCTGATCGGGATGCTGGCCCGTTGGGTCAGCAGTTGGCGGAACCGCTCGCGGCGGGAGTCTCCTACGTTGATCAGCCCCCCGCTCGCGCTCTGGACGGCCCGCCGCCAACCCCCGGTGGTGTTCTCCTGCAGCGCATTCCGGGTCTGGTAGAACTGGTCCAGCTGAGCGGCGACGGGTACGGCTCCGACGGAGTGTGACGCGCCGTTGCGGGCCGCGGGTGGGGCGCCTTCGGTGGCTCGGCCGTTGTAGTGGGTCGGCTCGGCCGGCGGTGGCTCCGGCGCGGGCGGGACCGCGATGACCGGCATGATGATCGTCGGCTGGTCCATGACCGGATCCGGCAGTGCAATCAACGCATCGGTGTCGCACTGCTCTGAATCATCCAGCGGCTCAGGGGCTTCCGGTTGTTCGGAAGCCTCCTGCGATTCGGGTGGGTCGAGGGGTTCGGGGGGTTCTGCGTCGCTACCGGCGCCCGAATCCTCGCACTCAGCGGCCATCGCCGTTTGATTCACGACCGTCACGCCGGCCGGTGAAGCCCTCGGCGATTGCGGTGGCCAGCCCCAGGTAGGCGCGGTTGCTGCCTCGGCTCAGCTGGTCGATCTCGACTACTCCGCCCTCGGCCAGGTGGGGGTCGAAGGGTACGACGTGAAACGATCGGCAACGCGCCTGGAAGTGCTCGTGCACCTTCGTCAGGCGTATGCCGGGCGATCCAGATCGAGCTACCGACAGCACGATGTGCGCCTCGCGCGCGAGGTTCGAATAACCGTGCAGGGTAAGCCATTTCAACGTCGCAGCCGTGCTCCTCAACGAGTCGAGTGCGGGGCTGGTGACCAGGATGACCGATTGGGCCATGGACAGCGCGCCCACGGTCGCGGAATTCGTGACGCCGGTGCCGCAGTCGCTGATCATCACGCTGTAGTAGTCGTGGGCGATGTCGATCAACTGGCGGTACTGCAGCCCCGTGAATTCTGACGCGACCGACGCGTCCTGTTCGCCGCCGAGCACTTCCAGATGGCCGGACGACATCCGCGTGCAGGCCCGCATCTCGGAGTAGCGGTCGATCGTCTGCTGAGACAGCAGACTGTTGAACGAGGCCTGGGGACCTTGCCGCACCCGGTGCACCAGGGTGCCGCGATCGGGGCCGGCGTCGATGGCGATCACGCGGTCGGTCCGGTTCGCGGCCAGCAGGGAACCCAGGCACAGCGTGGTGGTGGTCTTGCCGACTCCGCCCTTCATCGATACGACCGCGATGTGGAAGACGTCGTCGGTCGGCCGGGCGATCATGTCCAGCGCGTCGTGGCGCGAGCGCTGTTGGACCGCCGCCCGTGGATTCAGCCGGAGCGCACCGAGCCGATCGGAGGCGTTCAGCCATCCTCCGGCCAGCCGGGCGGCCCAGCCGTCGGCCAACACGCGTTCGTCGAGCGGGGGCGGGACGCGGAAGGGGGCGGGACCCGACTTGGAGTGCCGAGAGCGGGCATGGCGGCTGCGTTGCGCAGGATCCGGCAGAGGCCCGTTACCCAACGGCGGAATTCGAGGATCGTTGATGGTCGCGGCTCCGTGGTGGTGCCCGTAGGAAACCGGGATGACAGCCCAAGCGTCGAGACCACCGGTCACGCCGCCATCGGTCACGCCAGACCCCCTCAGTCAACCTTACTCAACCGTAAGTTATCGTACAAACCCACTGTCGGCCGCTGGTAGACCGATCCCGGCCCGGGCTGCGGATGCGTCAATTACGGCCAATGTTTCCCCCACCGTTGCGGTTTCACAAACCGACGAGCCCGGCCGTCACCAGAACGGCGCCGCAGGTAGCGAGCAGCACGGCGACATCGCGTTGGCGGCGCGACCGGATCCATTCGTTTAGCCTGGTCATCGCATTGCGCGTGCGATCCGGCGCCACCAAATAAGCCACCAGGGGCAGTTCGATCAGCGCGAAGGCGACGAGGTTGAAGGTCACCAGCGCCGTCACCTGAGTGGCGGCGGAGGCGCCGGAGGCGATGATCACCGCGAGCACCGCAAGGTAGTCCACGGAGGGCAGGCCGGTGCCGACTCCGGCCATCCCGGCCACCCAGAGCGAGCGCCCCCTCATCAGGCGCCGAGCCCGCGTCCGCCACGGGCCTTCGGTCACGGCCGGCGAGGCGGTCGGCGGCCGGTTGCGGCGCACCACGGCGTGGATACCCACCGCGGCGGCGGCGCACAGCGCCATCGAGCCGATGACGAGCTGAACCCGCGGCAGGGTGAAGTGGGGCGAATCCGCCACCACGGAGCGCAGCCCGAACAACACGACGATTCCCACGGCCAGCCCCGCCGCGTAACCCCCGCCCAGCAGGGCGAGCAGCTGACGCGCCGGTTGTGGCCGGCCGAGCATCAGGACCGCCATCCCGATTCGGAAGGGTTCCAGGCTGACGGCGACGGCCATCACCAGAAGAGTGATCCACATGATGAGTACGCGACCTAGCGGTGCGACTGCTTACGCGTCCGACCGAATGAGGGGCTGCGCCGAAGCGGTAGGGACGGGTTCGGCATGGCCGACACGTTACCGGCTGACGTACCGTGCTACGCGTCGATCAGAGTTTGTGGCCAGCCCTTTCGATCGCACGTCGGTACGTGTGAAGATGGATCCCTCATGGTTAGCACCGATCTGAGCCCCACCTCTTTGCGCGAGGCCTTCGGCCACTTTCCGTCGGGTGTCATCGCGATCGCGGCGGAGGTCGACGGAGAGCGGGTCGGCTTGGCGGCCAGCACCTTCGTACCGGTCTCCTTGGACCCGCCCCTGGTCTCGTTCTGCGTCCAGAACACGTCCACCACGTGGCCCAAGCTCAAGGAGCTGCCGGCGCTGGGCATCAGCGTGCTCGGCGAATCGCACGACGCCGCCGCCCGCACCCTGGCCGCCAAGACCGGGGACCGGTTCGCCGGCTTGGAGACCGAGTCACGTACCAGCGGCGCGGTGTTCGTGCACGGCACCAGCGTGTGGCTGGAGAGCGCCATCGAACAGCTGATCCCCGCCGGCGATCACACCATCGTGGTGCTAAAGGTCAGCGCGATCACCGTGCATGAAGAGGTCGCGCCCATCGTGTTCCATCGGAGCACGTTCCGGCGCCTCGGCGGCTGAGTGACCGCCTCGGCGGCTGAGCCTGACCGCCTCGGCGGCTGAGCCTGACCGCCTCGGCGGTTGAGCCTAGGGACGGGCGCCGAGCTCGGTGCGGTAGTCCGCGATGCGTTTGTCCAGTTCGTCCGCGTCGTCGGGTCGGCCCTCTTTGCGGGCCAGTTCGGCGCGGGCGGAAAGCTCGCGGATGGCGGTGCGAATGTCGTTGACGCTCTGGGTCTCTCCGGTGCCCATGTTGCTGCCCTTCGTCGTTGATTGGCTGCTAACGAAAGGCTACCCGCGTTCGGCGCACCGAACACTCGCCGAACGTGACGTGGCTGCGAGATTCTGGACGAATTCTCGCAGCCACGTCACGTTCGCGGTGGGACCGAGCGCTACTACTTCTTCTTGGGGAAGAGCTTGCTGCCCAGCCAGACGACGGGGTCGTACTTCTTGTCCGCGACGCGTTCCTTCATCGGGATCAGCGCGTTGTCGGTGATCTTGATGTGTTCGGGGCAGACCTCGGTGCAGCACTTGGTGATGTTGCACAG